>JALHQP010000022.1 GCA_022841885.1 Aquincola sp.
CTCGCGCAGCGCGGCCACGCTCTGCGGCCGGTGCTCGGGGCGCGGCGCCATCATCCAGTCGATCAGCTGCAGAAACTCGGTGGTCATGCCGCGCCGCGGCTCGGCGGCGAGCAGGTGCTGGTCCGTGCCGAGCGCGCGCGCGGTGGCGGGTTGCGGGGCGCGGCCCGTGACGGCAAAGCACAGCGTGGCGCCGAGCGCGTAGAGGTCGGTCCACGCGCCCTGGCGCAGGCCGGTGGCCTCGGCGTACTGCTCGATCGGCGCGTAGCTCGGCTTCAGGATCGCGGTCAGCGTCTGGCTCGCGTCGCCGATCACGCGCCGCGCGGCGCCGAAGTCCAGCAGCACCGGGCGGCCGTCATCGCCAACCAGAATGTTGTCGGGCGCGATGTCGCGGTGGAACACACCTTCGGCGTGCAGCACGTCGAGCGCGCCGAGCAGCGGTTCGAGCAGGCGCCGCAGCCAGGCCTCGCTCGGCGACTCGGACAGGCCCGCGCGCAGCGCCTTCAGCGTGCGGCCGCGGTACAGCGGCATCACCATGTAGGCGGTGCCGTTGGCCTCCCAGAAGCGGTGCACCTTGACCAGCGAGGGGTGGTCGAAGCGCGCAAGCAGGCGCGCCTCGTTGACGAAGGACTTGAGGCCGAGCGCGAAGGTCTCGGCATGGCCCTGCGACAGCAGGCTCACGTGCAGCGTGCGGCTGCGCGCGGCCAGCGACGAGGGCATGTACTCCTTGATCGCCACGTCGCGCTCGAGCGCATGGTCGAACGCGTGGTAGACGATGCCGAAGCCGCCGATGCCGAGCACCGAGCGGATCTGAAACTCGTCCATGCGCAACCCGACCGGCAGCGCGTGCTGGCTGTCGGTGGGCGGCGTGGATGACGGGGGGGCGGACATGGGTCCGGCCAGCTTACGGGAGCGGCGCGGCGCCGAGCCGCGTATCGCGATGTGACGGCGCGCGAGAGCGTGAGGTCTTGCGCGCCCGGCGCGCCGGGTTCAGGCCACCACGCTGAGCAGCGAGCCGGTGGGCGCCAGCGCCGCGGTGTTGACGGCGGTGGTGCGCAGCTTGGCGGCCAGCGCCACCAGCATCTCGCGCAGCTGCTCCTCGAGCGACTGGTCGTCGTCGCTGCCGTGGTCGGCGCGGCCTACGGCGCGCTGCACTTCGGCAAACGACTCGATCAGTCCGTCGTGCGCCGACTTCCACGGCGACGCGGGCAGCGTGAGTTCGAGCGTCAGGCGCAGCGACACCGCGGGTGTGCCGGCGCTGGTGGTCACGATGCTGGCCGCGACCGGCGACGCGGTCGTTTCGGTGGTCGGGGCGGCCTCGGCCTGGTCGGCAGGCAGCTCGGTGGCGGCGGGCGCCGCGGCCTCGACCGGCTTGGCCTCGGAGGGCGCCGTGGCTTGCGGCGCGACTTCGCGCGCGAGCTTGTCCACGCGCTGCGCCGTGTCGTCCCAGCCGTGGCGGCGGTGGCCGTGGGCGTGACCGAAGTGGTGGCCGCGTCCTTCGCCCTGCGGCCCGCGGCCGTCGCGCAGGGCGTGCATCAGCGCGCGGGCGAACTCGGCGATGGCGTGCTCGAGCGGGTCGCTGTCGGCCGCAGTGTCGGCCGGCGCGTCTTGCGTCGCGTCGGTGGCCGCCGGCGTCTCGGTCGGCAGGGCCTGCGCCACCAGTTCCGTCAATGCGCTCTTGATGGCGTTGAACAGCGGCGAGCGGCGCGGGCCTTCGCGCTCGGCTTCGCTGCGCTCGGTCGTGTCGACCGTCTTCGGCTCGCGCTCCCTCGCCTCGGCGCTGCGCGCGGGGGTCCATTCGGCCCAGCGGCTGGCATTGTGGCTGGGGGTGAAGGACAGGTGGCTGATGGTCATGGCGCAACTCCGGTGCCCGGTCTTTCGCGTTTCGGCCTTGCGGGGCCCAGGCCTGAGGCCCGGATTGGCACCGGAGGTAACGACCGTAAGCGCGGCGGTAAACAGGGGGCGAAAACGCCCTCAGTTCATCGTTCCTGCGTGGCCAGGCGGTCGAGCCAGGCCAGCACCTGCGCGCGCATCGCCGGCGTTTCGGTGTGGCCCACCGGCTCGACGAACTGCTGCCACTGCGCTGCGGCACCGAGGGCCGCATAGGCGGCGCGCAGCCGCGCGTCGAGCGAGGCCAGGCCAGCAGGCGGTGTCAGCGGGTCGAGCGTGCCGGCGCAGGACAGGTGCGGCCGCGGCGCGATCAGCGCGGCGATCTCGGCCAGCGTGAACTGTGGCAACAGGCCGGGCACGAAGAAGTACTCGCCGTGGCCGTCGAAGCCGCCGCTCGCGAGCAGCGCGTCGTACTCGGCGGCGCAGCACAGCTCGATGCACCCTGCGATGCGTTCGTCGAGCGCCGCGGCCCACAGCGCCATCGTGCTGCCCATCGACAGACCGAGCGTGACCACCGGCAGCGCCTCGAAGCCGGGCAAGGTGCGCAGCCAGTCGAGCGCGGCCAGCGTGTCGTGCAATCGCCAGCCCAAGAGCGTGTCGCCCTGCCAGAGCGCGCGCTTGACAAGGGCCTGCTCGCTCGGCACCTGGCGCTCGCCGAAGCCCGCGTGGTCGATCGCGAGCGCGGCCCAGCCACGCGCCGCGAGCGCATCGCCATAGGGCGGCTGTTGCAGCGCAGGCCGGCCGTGCAGCAGTTCGTCCTTGCCCATCTCGAAGCGGTGGCCATGCGCGTGGCAGTACAGCACCACGCCGCGCGGCGCGCGGTCGCGCGGCCGCAACAGCAGCGCAGGCACCGCCTGCTCGCGGTTCAGGCGCAGGCGCCAGCGTTCGCCGGTGTCGCTGCGCTCGAGGCATTCGCCGCCGATGGCGCGCGCGCCGCCCTCAGGCCAGGGCCTCGACCCGAGCAGGCGCCACAACCCGGCGCGGCGCTGCGCCGTCGCGGCCGCATCGCCGAGCCAGGGCCACATCAGGCAACGACCAGCGACACCCCACCGGCCGGTGCCGCGATGTCGACTTTGCGGGTCTCGCCGGCCGGCAGCACGACGCGGACCTGCTTGTACGGCAGCGGCCAGCGGCCGTCGCTTGCCAGCGCGAGGTTCAGGCGTGCGGCATGCGCTTGCGCGCTGAAGCGGTGCACGACATGGCGGTCCAGCGCGTCGGCATGGCGCAGGCCGTCGTCCTCGTAGAGCAGCGTGGCGTCGTCGCCGCTGCGGCCCGGGAACCAGAGCAGCGCGCGCGACGGCTCCTCGGTGCGCGCGTGGTCGTTGGCGCCGTCGGTAGTGGGCACCAGGGCACCGCCGCGCACGAACAGTGGCAGACGGTGCAGCGGTGCGGTGACCTCGACCACCTGGCCGCCGGCGTGGTGCGCGCCGGTCCACCAGTCGAACCAGCCCTGCGGCGTGCGCGGCAGGTAGACCTGGCGCTTGCGCGCGCCGGGCTCGAACACCGGCGCCACGAGCAGGTCGGGGCCGACCATCATCTCGTCGTTGTCCTGCCAGGTGGCCGGGTCGTCGCCGAAGTCGAACAGCGTCGGCCGCAGCACCGGCACATGCTCGCGCGTGGCACGCCACATCTGCGTGTACAGGTACGGCATCAGCTTCAGGCGCAGGTCCACCGCGGCCCGGATCGTCGCGGTGGCCTCGGGGTGCAGCCAGGGCGAGTTGACGCTGCCGTCGGCCTTCCAGCTGTTCATGATCATGCGCGGCACCAGGCAGCAGGCCTGGGTCCAGCGGATCAGCATCTCGGCGTCGGGCACCGGGCCGTCGAAGCCGCCGATGTCGTGGCCAGTGTTGAACATCCCCGACAGGCTCATCGTCAGCGCCATGCGCTGGTTCCAGCGCATCGTGTGCCACGAGGTGCTGTTGTCGCCGGTCCAGGTCTGCGCCCAGCGCTGCAAGCCCGGCGCGCCGCCGCGCGTGATGGTGTAGACGCGCTCGCCGGGCTTGTGCGCGGCCTGCTGGTCGTAGGTGGCGCGTGTCATCAGCAGCGGCTGCAGTGGGCGCGAACGCGGCACCGGCAGCGGCTCGCCGAAGCCGTCGGCACGCGCGCCCTCGCCCCAGAGTTCGTACTCGTTGTTGTCGTTCCAGCCGACGTCGATGCCGACGTCGAGGATCTGCTGCTGCAGCCCGTTTTGCCACCAGGCGCGGTCGCCCGCGCGCGTGAAGTCCAGGTGCGCGCCCCAGCCGTCCCAGAACTGCTCGAGGCAGGGGCCCTGCTCGTCGCGGATGAAGGCGCCGTCGGCGACGAGTTGCGCGTAGGCCGGGTGATCGTTCAGCAGGCAGGGCTTGAGGTTGGCCACCGTGCGCACGCCGGCCGCATGGAACGCAGCCAGCAGCTCGCGCGGCTGGGGGAACTTGTCGAGGTTCCAGGTGAAGACGTAGCGCTGTTTGCCGCGGCTGGTGTAGCCCGAGCCGAAGTGGAAGCTCGACAGCGGGAAGCCGTCGCGCTCGGCGTTGCCGAGGAAGTCGCGGATGCACTGCTGCGCGTCGGGCGCGTCGGCCAGGCCCATCGCGGTGTTGGCATAACCGAGCGTCCAGCGCGGCGGCAGCGCGGTGCCGCCGATGGCGGCAACGTAGCGCGCGAGCGCGTCGCGCAGCGTCGGGCCGGCGAAGACATAGAGGTCAAGGTCACCGTCGGCGATCTCGGCGGCGCGGTAGCGGCCGTGGTAGTTGTCGTGCTCGGCACCGAAGTCGAAGCTGCACTCGGCCAGCGTGTCGTAGTACAGGCCGCAGGCGTTGCCGTGCCGGTGGTCGAGGAAGAAGGGCCAGTGCTTGTACAGCGGGTCGCCCGTCTTCGCGTCGTAGCCGAGCGCGTCGAGCGCACGTGTGCGCAGGCGCCGGCCCGCGAGGTCGATCGGGCCGGTCTTGTCGCCGAGGCCGAAGTAACGGTCCTGGCCCGGGTCGCGCTTCTGCCAGTGCGTCAGCGTGCCGCTGCGCTCGGACACGCCGTAGGCATAACTCTCGTCGCGGTCGCCGCAGCAGAACTGCCACTGGCCCTGCGCGTCGAGCTGTTGCCAGGTGACGGCAAAGGGCTCGAGCGCGATGCGCGCGCGCAGATGGCTGCCAGTGAGCGTCAGCGTGGCGCCGTCCTGCGCGGCGAGGGCGCCGGCGTCGGGCGCGAACAGCGCGTCGCGCCGGCGGCCTTCGAGCGGGAAGCGGCCGTCGGGGTCGAGCGCCCACGTGCGCGCCTCGCGAAAGCCTTCGGGCGGCAGCAGCGTGAAGCGGCCGGTGTGGCCGTCGACCATCGACACGCGGGCACGCCAGCCGCGCTCGAGCTGCAGCTCAATGGCGCCGGCGGCCATTGACAGCAGCGTGGCCTTGCGCAGGGGCGTCACGTCAGTGCCCTCCCGGACTCGCCCGTCTCGAATACATGACAGCTCTCAGGTGAGGCGTAGGCGGTGAGTGTGTCGCCGACGCGCGCGTTGACCTGGCCGGCGCATTGCACGGTGATCCGGCCAGCGTCGCCGGGCAGCGTGCCGTAGATCATCGACTGGCCGCCAAGCTGCTCGACCTGGGCCACGGTGAGCGGCAGCGGCAGCGCGCCCGGTGTCGCGGCGAGCTGCAGGTGCTCGGGCCGCACGCCGAGCACGACCGCGGCGCCGTTGGGTGCGGCCGGGCTCAGGCCCGGCACCGCGATCGAGTCGCCGAAGGCCGGCCACAGGCGCCGGTCGGCGCCGACGGACACGGGAATGAAGTTCATCTGCGGAGAGCCAATGAAGCCGGCGACGAAGCGGTTGGCCGGCTTGTTGTACAGCGCCAGCGGTGCCCCCACCTGCTCGATGCGGCCGGCGCGCAGCACGACGATCTTGTCGGCCATCGTCATGGCCTCGACCTGGTCGTGCGTGACGTAGATGCTGGTGGCCTTGAGGCGCCGGTGCAGCGCGGCGATCTCGCCGCGCATCGACACGCGCAGCTCGGCGTCGAGGTTGGACAGCGGCTCGTCGAACAGGAAGATCTTGGGCTCGCGCACGATCGAGCGCCCGATCGCGACGCGCTGGCGCTGGCCGCCCGACAGCTGCGTGGGCTTGCGCTGCAGCAGCGCGTCCAGGCGCAGCAGCACCGCGGCATCGTTGACGCGGCGCGCCACCTCGCCCTTGGGCGTGCCGATGTTTTCCAGGCCAAAGGCCATGTTCTGCCACACCGTCATGTGCGGATACAGCGCGTACGACTGGAACACCATCGCGAGCTCGCGGTCGGCAGCGCGCAGGTCGTTGACGCGCGCGCCGTCGATCAGGATGTCGCCGCTGCTGGCGTCTTCCAGGCCGCAGATGATGCGCAGCAGCGTGCTCTTGCCGCAGCCCGAGGGGCCGACGAAGACCACGAACTCGCCGTTGTCGACCTGCAGGTCCACGCCGTGGATCACGCGCACCGTCTCGAAGTCCTTGACCAGTTGCTTGAGTTGCAGCGATGCCATTACTTGACTCCGGCCGAGGCGATGCCCTGCGCGATGTACTTCTGGAGGAAGGCGAAGACGAGCGTGATCGGCAGCAGCGTGATCACGGTCATGGCCAGCAGGTAGTGCCACTGCGTCACGAGGTCGCCCTGGAAGGCGTTGAGCGCAAGCTGCAGCGTGAACTGCTCGTTCTTAGACAGCACGATCAAGGGCCACAGGAAGTCGTTCCAGCGCCACATGACCGAGAAGATCGCGAGCACCGCGAGCGCCGGCAGCGCCAGCGGCAGCACGATGCGCCAGTAGATCTGCCATTCGCTCGCGTGGTCCATGCGCGCGGCGTCGAGCAACTCGTCGGGGATGGTCAGCATGTACTGGCGCAGCAGGAACACGCCGGTCGGCGTGGCCACCGCGGGCCAGATCACGCCCCACAGGCTGTTGAGCAGGCCGAGCTCGCTGACGACCAGGAAGTTGGGCACGAGCACGATGGCCGGCGGCACCATCAGCGTGGCGATGATCAGCAGGAACACGCCGGAGCGGCCCTTGAACTTGTACTTCGACAGCGCGAAGGCGGCCATCGAGTTGAACAGCAGCGTGAGGATCGTGGCGATGACGGTGATGAAGACCGAGTTCCACAGGTAGCGGCCGAAACTGAACTTGCCGGCCAGCTCGGTGTAGTTCTCGGTCGCGAACTTGAACTCGCGCACGGGCTCGCGGTCGGCGATGTTCACGCGGATCGGCTCGTCGGGCTTCGCCGGATCGACGTGCGTGGCCATCAGGCCGATGCGGCGTATCTCCGGCAGCTCGCGCGTCGTGCCGTCGGGCAGCTTGACGCGGTACAGCGGCTTCAGCCCCTCCTCGCCCGGCACGGCCACCGCCTTCTGGCCGTAGGGCAGCAGGCGCGGCGGAAACTCGGTGAGCGCGGCCTCGGTCTTGAACGACGACAGCACCAGCCACAGCACCGGCCCGAACATCAGGAACAGGCCGACCGCGAGATAGACGTAGCTCAGCCAGTCGGTCCAGTGCAAGCTGCGCCGGCCGCGCGTGCGAGTGAGGAAGGTGGTGGCCGCATTCATGTTGTTGTCTTGCTTTGGGGCGGCAAAGGCGTGGGGGCGCTGCGGCTGGGGTGCGACCTCGGCGGTCTCCGCTTCGCTCCGACTGCCCTGCGCTCCTCGGCGCCTCCCCACGCAGCCCAGCCGCAGCGCCCCCCCGCCTTTGCAGACACGCACGCTGTTCTCTCCGAACACCACGAGCGGTGCTTCGCGTTGCGGTGGGCGGTGTCCGGGGTGGGCGACCTGTGGGGCGCCGAGGAGCGCAGGGCTTGGGGTCGGCGCGCGTACCCGCGCGCTTCGTGATCTGACTCGCCGAACGTGTCTGAGCAGAGCGAACGTAGTGAGCGCCGCGAGTTGTTCGGCGCGACCCCAAGCCCGAGCACCGCAGGGAAGTTGACCCGCAGGGTCAACCGCCCCAGTGGGAGCCCGCACCGGGCACCGCCTACCGCAACGCGACGAACAACCATCACCGCGCCCGCTCCCCAGCAGAACCCGCATTCGTCGCTCGCAGCTGCAGCAAGGTCAGCACGATCAGCGCCAGCGCCAGCAGCAACGAACCCGCAGCCGCGAGCCCATACAGCCGCACCTGTTCCTGGAACCCGGTCTGGTAGATGAACTGCACGACGAAGGTGGTGGCCGAGCCCGGACCGCCGCCGGTGAGCACGAACACCTCGTCGAAGGTCTGCACCGCCTTGATCGCGGCCAGCACCAGCACCACCAGCAGGTTGGGCATCAGCAGCGGCAGCGTGATGCGCCTCAGCGTGCGCCAGGGCGACGCGCGGTCGAGTTGCGCGGCTTCGTACAGATCGGCCGGGATCGCCTGCAGGCCGGCGAGCAGGATCAGCGTGTAGAAGCCCATGTGGGCCCAGATGCTGACGAACACGACCCAGAAGAACGCGGTGCCCGGCTCGGCCAGCCACAGCGTCGGCGTGCCGCCGGCGGCGGTGATCACGCCGTTGAGCAGGCCGTCGCGCTGCAGGATCCACTTCCAGATCAGCGCCACCACCACCGGTGACAGCAGCACCGGGTAGAAGAACACGCCGCGCCAGAAGCCGCGGCCGATGATCTTGCGGTTGAGCACCAGCGCGGTGATCAGGCTGAACAGGATCATCAGCGTGACCTGGAACAGCGAGTACCAGGTGGTGTTCCATACCGCGCGCCAGAACAGGTCACGCTTGCAGGTGCTTGGGTCGAAGTGGTTGCCGCAGTCCAGCAGCGTGGCGAGGTTCTCGAAGCCGACCCAGGGCCGGTCCTGCGGGTACAGCTGCACCCCGCCGGTGAAGGCGTAGTAGAAATTGATCGCGATCGGCAGGAAGGTGAAGACGCCGAAGATCGCGAGGTTCGGCGCCAGGAAAAGCCACGGCGTGCGGCGCGAGGTCTGCATGCCGTGGCTCCTCGGTTGCTGGGCCGCGTGCGCGCTACTTGCTCGCGGCCTTGACCTGCTCGTCGACGTCGGCGGCCAGGCGCTTCAACGCATCGTCGGCGCTCATCTCGCCGGCCACGGCCTGGCCGAGGCGCTGCGCGGTGGGCAGGAACACGGCGCGGTTGAAGCGGTAGCCCTGCAGCGCGTAGTTCGGCGCAGCGATCTTGGGCACGTCGGCGACGAACACGTTGAGTGCGGTCCTGGCCATCGGCGACACGTTGTAGGTGACACCGGACTTGGCCACCGACAGGCTCGCCGGGATGTTCTCGGTGCGGGCCATCAGCTCCTTGTAGTTCGCGTCCTCGGACAGGAAGTCGAGGAACTTGGCGGCCAGGGCCGGCTGCTTGGTGCGCTTGAAGGCCACGAAGGCTGCGCCACCGGGCATCGCGGTGCAGGCCGCCGGGCCGCAGGGCGCGGGCGCGACGGCCCAGTCGAAGGACTTGGAGACCTGCGTGTCCATGCGCTTCAACTGCCACGAGCCCGAGTAGTAGACGACCACGCGGCCGTTGGCGAACTCCTCGAAGGCGTCGCGGTACTGCGAGCCGCCGACGCCGCCCCACACTTCCTTGGGCATGAGGCCGGCCTTGTGCCAGTCGACGAACTTCTTGACGGCGGTCTGGTAGCCGGCGTCGACGACGGGCACGCCGTTGGCGTCGAAGATCTTGGCGCCATAGGCCACCGCCAGCGGCGCGAAGCGGTGGCCGCTGCGGTCCATGGCCATCGCGAACGGCACCTTGGTCGCTTTGGCGACCTTGTCGGCCGCGGCCATCCATTCGTCCCAGGTGGCCTTGTCGCCGGGCATCGGCACCTTGGCCTGCTCGAACAGCGTCTTGTTGACGTAGGCGCCAGTCACGGTGAGCTGCGACATCAGGCCGTAGATGCCCTTGTCGGCGGCACCGGCGCGAAACCACGGCAGCGTCGAGGCGAAGTTCTCGCTCCAGGCCTTCTGGCGCGCCGGCGACAGGTGCGGGGTCAGGTCGAGGTAGTGCTTGTTCAGGCCGCCGAGGTCGGTGACGCGGCCGATGTCCGGACCTTCGCCGGCGGCCAGCTGCACCGGCAGCGTTTCGACCACCGCCTTGTACGGCACCTTGTCGATCACGATCTTGGCGCCGGCATTGGCCGCTTCGAAGCGCTTGGCGATCTCGCCGGTGACCTCGCATTCATTGCCGTCGGAGTAGCACTGCACGCGCAGCTCCTGCGCGGCGGCGGGGACGGACAGGGCGAGCAGCGCCGCGGCGGCAGCCAACGGGCGGGAGGCAAAGGGCAGCATGAGGGAGTCTCCAGGGTGGGTTGACGGCTCGGGGTAACACGTGTGGGCTCAGTGTCGACGGCACGTGTGACCGTTCCTTGTGCGCTGGCGAGCTTACCCGTCGAGGAGGCCGCCGCGGTAGAAGCACCAGGCGGTTCCGTCGTGGAGGTAGAAATGCCCGTCGGCGCAGAAGTCCTTGCCGGGGAAGAACTCGCGGTAGGCCTTGGGCACGAGTCGCTCGAGCTGCTCGTCGGAGAGCAGCTCGAACTGTTCGGGCGTGATCGGGCGCCCCACCCGCAGCCGCAGGCCATCCGTCGAATCCATGACGGCAAGTATCTGCGCGCCATGCAGGATGGCTTCCGGGCTAACCCTGGGGCGGCCCGGGGCAGGCCGCCCGCTGCGTGCGCGGGTTCAGCGGCGCCGACGCAGCGCGGCCGCCGCGAGCCAGATCGCCGCGAGGATCGCGACGCCCAGTGCCGCCAAGCCCTCCTTCGGCGCGCTGGTGACCAGCGCGCTCCACGGGTCGGTCAGCGGCACCTTCACGCTGATCAGCCCGGCGGGCTTGCCGACCACGTAGCCGAAGCCGCCGCCGCCGCTGAACTGCGCGTTGGTACGCAGGAACTCAGGCGCCTTCTCTGCCGTGTCGTGGCAGCGCAGGCAACTCGACTGTGCGATCACCGAGCGCGCGTACAGCAGCGTGTTGCCCTGCACCCTCCAGTGCTCGGGCGTCTTCTCGCCGCGCTCCGCCGCGGCTGCGACGGCGTCGAGCGCCTCCTTCTCGAAGGCGTCGGGCGCATTGTTCGTGTTCAGCACCGTGCGCGCGGTCAGGCGGTACACCGCCTTGCTGCCCGAGGCCGCCACCACGTCGGCCACCTCGCGCTGGATCAGCGCCGGGTTCTTCCAGTGGTAGGCCTCGACGCGGGCGAGCGCCGCCTGCTCAGCGTTGTACTGCGGCACCAGCGCGCCCTGCAGTACGCCGGCGTCGTTGCTCGACACCGAGTACACCGAGCGCGTGAGGAAGTTGCCGGGGATCTTGGCGTCGGTGCCCACGGTCTTGGCGTGCACGCCGCCGTACTGCGAAGCCCAGCGGCCGATGTTCTCGACCATGTCGGCCACGGTGCGGCTTTCGCTGAGCGTCTGACGCATCACGAGCGACTGCCCGATCAGCCACATCGCCGCACCCACGGCGACGATCAGGATGGCCAGCGGCAGCAGCAGATGGGCCGAGCGGTGCGCCGGGGCCGGTCGGGTCGAAGGGCTCATGGGTGTTCTCCTGGGCGCCCTGTTGGATGTGAGTGGGCACCTTGGACCACCTTACGCAGTTCGCATGGCGGGCGGACGCCGGTCCGCGCGACGCGGTGCGCGATGGCGTGACGCTGTTCTCGCCAACGCGTGCGTTCAGCGCGTGTCGAGTGGCAGCCCGCGCAGCGCCTGGGCGATCTCGGCCGCCTGCCAGACGGCGATACGCTGCTCGGCCGCGAAGGGGCGCGCGCTGTCGGTCAGCTCGCCGAGCGCCACGACCAGGGCGTCGTTGATGCGGTCACCGTCGGCCGCTTCGCGCGCGGCCTGCAGCGCGCGCAGGGTTTCGAGCCCGGTACGTGCCGACTTCCAACGCCGCGCGGCGACGAACATGCGGCGGTTGCCGCGCTCGAGCACGAAGTCGGCTGCGGCGTCGGCGCGCGTGGGGCGGGTCACGGTGTAGCCGTCGCGCGCGAAGGCTTGCTCCAGCAACGCGGAAAACACCGGCCAGGCCATCGTCGACACCGCCTGGTATGTGGCTTCAACGCGTGCTGCGTTCGGCAGCTGGCGCCGCCGCCAGGCCGACAGGCCCGCGATCACCAGGAAGGGAAAGCCCGAGATCGCCCCGGCGACCCGGTAGTCCGCCGGCAGCAGTGCCGAGGTGATCAGGCCGATGCCCACCGCGATCAGCAGGCTGTACCACCACGGCGAGCGCAGCAGGATCGCGAACAGCGAGTTCTTCGCCATCTGGAACTTCATCGGGCCAGGCTCTCCAGTGCCGTGTTCATCTGATCAAAGGCGCGCGCCGGCACGGCTTCGCCCCAGACCTCGAGTGTCGCCGCTGTACCGGCATGCTCCGCCTGCGCCGCTGCGCCGCGCACATAACCCAGGCCGATGCAGCGCCCGGCCTTCAGGCTGTAGCCGGCCGAGCTGAGCTCGCCCACCGCCGTGCCGTCGATCACGATCGGCTCGCCGCCCCAGAGCCAGGTGGCGCGCCCGGCATGTGGCGCGTCGAGCACGAAGGCGAGCAGCTTCTTGGCGAGCGGCTGACCCTGCGCGGCGACCAGCGCGTCGCGGCCGATGAAGTCAGTGGCCTTGTCGAGCTTGACCGCGAAGCCCAGGTCGGCCATCCACGGCGTTTCGTCGGGGCCGAGTTCGGCGCCCCAGGCGCGGCGGCCCGCCTCGATGCGCAGCGCGTCGAGGGCGTAGTAGCCGGCGTCCTTCAATCCCAGGTCGGCACCGACCTCGTGCAGCGCCAAGTAGACATGGCGCGCCATCTCGACCGGCACATAGAGCTCGTAGCCGGGGCCGCCCACATAACTCATGCGCGCGGCGCGCACGCGCGCGAGGCCGAGGTCGATCTCCTTGGTGTGCGCAAACTTCAATCCGGCGGGCGACAGATCGTCCGGGCTGATCCGCGCGAGCAGCTCGCGCGCCTTGGGGCCCATCACCGACAACACGCTAAACAGCGCGCTGACGTCGCTGACGGTGACATGGGCATCGCCGGCATGGCGCTGCAGCCAGTCGAGGTCGCGGTTGGGTTGCGCCGAGCCGGTGATGACGAGGAAGCGCCCGGCATCGAGGCGCATCACCGTCAGGTCGCTCTCGAAGCCGCCGCGCCGGTTCAGCAGCCCCGTATAGACCATCCGTCCGGGCGTCACGTCGACCTCGTTGGCGCACAGGCGCTGCAGCAGCGCGAGCGCGTCGTGGCCCTGCACCAGCAGCTTGCCGAACGAAGTCTGGTCGTACAGCGCCACGGCCTCGCGCGTCGCGCGCATCTCCTCGATCATCCACGGCAGCCAGCCCGGTGTGTCGAGCGTGTGCGTGGGGCGAGCGGCGCCGTCGCGGCGGAAGCAGTTCGCGCGCTCCCAGCCGTTCTTGGAGCCGAACTCGGCGCCGCGCGCCGCCAGCAGGTCGTACAGCGGCGAGGTGCGCAGTGGCCGCGCCGTCTCGAGTTCCTGGCGCGGCCAGCGCATCGCGTAGTGCAGCCCGAGCGTCTCGCCGGTGCGCTGTGCCAGGGCCTTGCGGTTGGCGGTGAAGGGGCCGAAGCGGCGCAGGTCCACGTCCCACAGGTCGCACGGCGCTTCGCCGTCGACGATCCACTGCGCGACAAGCTGGCCGGCGCCGCCGCTGTTGGCGATGCCGGCCGAGTTGAAGCCGGCACACACGAAGTAGCCGGCCAGCCCCGGCGCCTCGCCGATCATGAAGTTGCCGTCGGGCGTGAAACTCTCGGGACCGTTCAACAGCATCTTAATCGGCGCCGTCTCCAGGCAGGGCGTGCGGTGGATCGCGTGGGTCATCAGGATCTCGAACTGGTCCCAGTCCTCGGCCAGCAGCTGGAACTGGAAGTCGCTCGGGATCGGGTCCACCGCCCAGGGCTTGGCCTCGGGCTCGAAGCCGCCCATCACCAGGCCACCGACCTCCTCCTTGTAGTAGATGTAGCCGTCGGGGTCGCGCATCACCGGCAGCATCGGGTGCACGCCCTCGATGCGGTCGGTGACGATGTAGAAGTGCTCGGCCGAATACAGCGGCACGTTGACGCCGGCCAGCGCCCCGAACTGGCGCGCCCACTGGCCGCCGCAGTTGACGAGGGTTTCGCAGTGCACGTCGCCTCGGGCCGTGCGCACGCCGGTGACGCGTCCGTGCTCGGTGAGCACGCCGGTGACCTCGACGCCCTCAAGCATCTTCACGCCGCGCATGCGCGCGCCCTTGGCCAGCGACATGCACAGGTCGGCCGGATTCGCCTTGCCGTCGCCCGGGATCCACAGCGCCCCTTGCAGGTCGTCGGTGCGCATCACCGGGTAGAGGTCGCCGGCCTCCTTCGGCGAGATCACGTGCACCTCGACACCGAAGCTGCGCGCCAGCGCGGCCTGGCGGCGCAGCACCTTCATGCGCTCGGGCGTGCGCGCCACGTTGACGCTGCCGCACTGCTTCCAGCCGGTGGCCAGGCCGGTCTCGGCCTCGAGCGTCGAATACAGCTCGATGCCGTAGCGGCTCATGCGCGTCATGTTGCGGTTGGGGCGCATCGCGCCCACCAGCCCCGCGGCGTGCCAGGTGGTGCCGCTGGTGAGCTTGCCCTGTTCGAGCAGCAGCACGTCGGTGAGGCCGAGCTTGGCCAGGTGGTAGGCCACCGAGCAACCGGCGATGCCGCCGCCGACGATGACGACGCGGGCTTGGGTGGGCAGGGCAGCCAGGGCGGTGCCTTCAGCGGCGCGGCTTGGCGGCCACGCCGTTGGCGCGGGCCCGGCCCCGAGCCGGCGAGCCCGCCGACTCGCGCAGCGCGGCGTCGATCAGTGCGTCGGCCATCCACAGCGCGATGCGTTCAACCTCGCGGTCGGGAAGGCCCCAGATGTCCTTCAGGATGATGAAGGGCTCGATGCCGTAGACGACCGACAGCGCGCGGTGCAGGCGGTCACGCACCGCCGGGCTGAGTTGCGGCGCCAGCGGCGCGAGCGCGTGCTCGAGGATGCGCACCCGGTGGCCGCGCCGGTAGGGCTCTTCCTCCAGCAGGCCGGCCCGCTCGAGCGCCCACTGCTCGAGCGTAAGCTGCGCGGCCGCGCGCAACTGCGGCTCGAACTCCTTGAAGCGCGGGAAGGTCTTCTCGAACAGTTCGTGCACGCGCTCGCGACCGTCGGTCGAGTCGCTCGCCAGGCTGCGCACCGGGCCGAGCGAGGTGTCGATCACCGCGGTCACGAGCGCACTGCGGCTCGGGAAGTAGCGGTACGCCGTGGCGCGCGACACGTTCGAGCGCACCGCGACCTCGGCGACCGAGGGAATGTGGCCGTTCTCCTGGATCAGGCGCATGCCGGTCTCGAGCAGCAGGTTCCAGGTCGATGCCTTGACGCCGCGTTCGGGTGGCTTGGGCGGTTCGGTGACGCGCAGTCTCGGGCGGGCCATGCGGGTTAGTCCGGGGGGAACGTTGGAATGGTTTTTCTTGCCGCGTGTCGCCGGCGGCCCGTATGATGCGCCGATCCCGATTTGAGACGCAAGTCTCAACAGGACCCAGAGCGTCTTGCAGCCGGCGGTGTTTACCCTGGTTTTCAAGAGGGCGCCACCAGGAGACGACAACGATGCGCTTGGCCAGCTGGAGCTGGGGCGGACGTGACCATGCGGGCACCGTGTCGGCCGACGGGCGCGAAGTCACGCCGCTGGCGCTCGCTGATGCAGCGCGCGGTGCGCTGCCGCTGATCCAGATGCTCGCGCGCGGCGAGCCGCTGCCGGCGGCCTCGGGCGCGCGTCTGCCGGTCAGCGCCGTGCATCTGCATGCGCCGCTGCCCAAGCCGCTGCGCGGCATCTTCTGCGCCGGCCGCAACTACCGCGATCACGCCGCCGAACTCGCGACCTCGGTCTTCAGCGGCAGCCTGCCCGCGAAGGACGAGTGGCCGATCGTCTTCACGAAGTACGCCGAAAGCGTGGTCGGCCCGCACGACACGGTGCGGCTGCCGCCGCCGTCGGTGACGACGCAGATCGACTACGAATCGGAGCTCGCCGTCGTGATCGGCCGCGGTGGGCGCGACATCCCGGCCTCGCGCGCGATGGAGCACGTGTTCGGCTACACGATCGTCAACGACGTCAGCGCGCGCGACGTGCAGGTGCGCCACCAGCAGTGGGACCTGGGCAAGAGCTTCGACTGCTTCTGCCCGATGGGACCGTGGATCGTCGGCGTCGACGAACTTGACGGCCGGAACACGCGCATGCGCGGCTACGTGATCCCGAAGGGCGGCGCGCCCGAGCTGCGTCAGGACTGCAGCACCAAGGACATGATCTTCGACATCCCGACACTGATCGAGACCTGCTCGCGCGGCATCACGCTGTACCCGGGCGACGTGATCGCCACCGGCACGTGCGCTGGCGTCGGCATGGGTTTCAAGCCGCCGAAGTGGCTCGGGCCCGGCGATGCCTTCCGCATCGAGGTCGACGGGCTCGGCGCGATAGAGAACCGCTTCGAGTACGGCTGAGACGATGGCCTTGCACCTGATCGACAAGACCGCTGTCGAGGACGAAGGCTCCGGCGATGCGGTCGTCTGCGTGCACGGCCTGGGCGGAAGCACGAACACCTGGACGCCGCTGATGGCGGCGCTCGGCGGGATGCGCGTCGTGCGCATCGACATGCCGGGCAGCGCCCGTTCGACCGGCGTCAGCGGCGTGATCTCGATCGAACGTCTCGCAGAGTGCGTGCTCGCGGTCTGCGCGCGGCTGGGCATCCAGCGCGGCCACCTGCTCGGCCATTCGATGGGCACGATCGTCTGCCAGCACGTCGCGGCGGCGCAGCCGAAGCTGGTGCGCTCGCTCGCGCTGTTCGGCCCGTTGATCCAGCCGCACGACGCGGCCCGCGCAGCGATGCGCACCCGTGCAGCGAAGGCGCGCGGCGAAAGCTGGGCCGGCATGCAGGAAATCGCGACGACGCTGATGAACGCCGCGACCTCGGCCGACACGCGCCAGCGAACGCCTGCCGCCGCCGCGTTCGTGCGCGAGAGCCTGATGCGGCAGGACCCGGAAGGCTACGCGCGCAGCTGCGAGTGCCTCGCCGACGCGAAACCTGCCGAGCTCGAACGGATCACGGCGCCGACGCTGCTCGTCACCGGCGACGAGGACACGGTCGCGCCGCCGCAGGCCGTGCGTGCGATGGCCGAGCGGCTCGGCGGCGTGCACGGCGGCGCCCGCGTCGTCGTGCTGAACAAGTGCGGCCACTGGACCCCGATCGAGCGGCCCGAGGATTGCGCGCGCGAGCTGCGCGCCTTCCTGGCAGCGCAGCGCTGAAAGGACATCGACGATGGCCGACGTGCTCTTCACCAACGTGCGCATCTTCGACGGCGGCGGCGAGACGCCGTTCACCGGCGAGGTGCTGGTGCAAGGCAACCAGATCTCGCGCGTGACGCGCAGTGGCCACGGCGCGCGGCCGCTGCCGGTCGCCGGCGCCACCGTCGTCGACGGCGCCGGCGCCTTCCTGATGCCGGGCATGGTCGAGGCCCACACGCACTTTTCGTGGAACGACCAGCCGAGCCTGGACGCGATCCAGCGCATGCCGCCCGAGGAGCACATCCTGTGGTGCGCCGAGGTCGCGAAGAAGTACCTCGACATGGGCTGGACCAGCTGCGTCGGCGCCGCCGCCGCCAAGCCGCGGCTGGACGTGGTGATCCGCAACGCGATCAACGACGGCACGATCGTGGGCCCGCGCTACCTCGCCGCGAGCCAGGAGATCACCGTGCCCGGCGGGCTGGGCGACACGACCCAGCCGCACCTGCCGCAGCCCGAATTCGCGTTCGGCGCGATCGTCAGCGGCCCGCACGAGATGCGCAGGTGCGTGCGCATGTTCTGCAAATACGGCGTCGACTCGCTCAAGATCAACCTCAGCGGCGAGTCGATCACCGGCATGCCGAGCGAGCGCAGCCAGTTCACCGAAGAAGAGATCGTGGTGCTGGTCGACGAGGCGAAGACCTGGGGCAAGCGGGTGGCCGCGCACGCGCGCTCCACCTGGTCGATCAAGCAGTGCGTCAAGCACGGCATCGAGGTGATCTACCACGCCAGCTTCACCGACGAGGAAGCGCTCGACATGCTCGAAGCGAAGAAGTTCGAGCACTACGTCGCGCCGGGTCTGGCGTGGCTGATCAACACCTCGCACCACGCGTCGCCATGGGGCCTGACGCCCGAGGTGACGCGCAAGATGGGCTACCACCGCGAGCTCGAGGCCGCGATCGAGAGCATGCGGGCGATGCGCAAGCGCGGCATCCGCATCCTGCCGGGCGGCGACTACGGCTTCGCGTGGACACCGCACGGCACCAACGCGAAGGACCTCGAGTACTTCGTCAAGTACGTCGGCATGAGCACGATGGAGGCGCTGCTGTCCGCGACCGCCTGGGGCGCTCCGATGATGCGCATGGGCAAGGTGCTGGGCTACATCCGGGAGGGCTACCTCGCCGACATCTTGCTGGTCGACGGCGACCCGCTCGCCGACATCACGGTGCTGCAGGACAAGGCCCGCATCCTCGCGGTGATGAAGGACGGCGAGTTCCATCGCGCGCCGCCGCTGCGTGCCTCGCGCACGACGCGCTGGGCGGCCTGAGGAGATGACGATGGACAGCGTGCTCTTCACCAACGTGCGCATCCTCGAGGGCACGCTCGCCCACCCGGTCTCCGGCAGCGTGCTGGTGCAGGGCAACCGCATCCGCGCGGTCGGGCGCTCGACCGCACCGATCTCGGCCTCGGGCGCCATGGTCATCGACGGTGCCGGCGCGACGCTGATGCCCGGCATGTGCGAGGCCCACACGCACTTCTCGTGGAACGACGCGGCCACCCTCTCGGCGATCCAGACCATGCCGCTCGAGGAGCACGTGCTGTGGTGTGCGAAGGTGGCCAGACGCTACCTCGAGGCCGGCTTCACGTCCTGCGTCGGCGCCGCGTGCGCCAAGCCGCGCCTGGACGTGGTGATCCGCAACGCGATCAACGCCGGCCAGATCCCCGGCCCGCGCTACCTCGCGGCCAGCCAGGAGATCACCGTGCTGGGCGCGCTCGGCGACGAGACGCTGCCGCACCTGCCCTTCCCGGAGTTCAGCTTCGGCGTCAACGTGAGCGGCGCCGAGGAGATGCGCAAGGCCGTGCGCATGTTCCTGAAGTACGGCGTCGATTCGATCAAGCTCAACCTGTCGGGCGACAACTTCACGCCGCAGTCGCCCGCCGAGACCGGCTGGATGACCGACGCCGAAGTGGCCGCCGCGATGCAGGAGACGCTGATGCGCGGCAAGCGCGGCACCGCGCACGCGCGCTCGGCGGCGTCGGTGAAGCAGGCGCTGCGCCACGGCATCGACGTGATCTACCACGCCAGCTTCACCGACGAGGAAGCGCTGGACATGCTCGAGGCCGCCAAGGACCGCGTCTTCGTCGCCCCCGGCATCGCGATCCTCTACGCGATGCTGCACGAGGCCGAGGCCTACGGCATCGGCCACGAGAAGGCGGTCGCGATGGGCTACCAACTCGAGTGGGACGCCGCGATCGAGTCGCTCAAGGCGATGCACAAGCGCGGCGTGCGCGTCCTGTTCGGCGGCGACTACGGCTTCGCCTTCACGCCGCACTGCCAGAACGCACGCGACCTGGAGTTCTTCGTCAAGTACCTCGGCTTCACGCCCGCCGAGGCGATCCGCTGCGCGACCGAGTACGGCGGCCAGATCATGATGAAGCCGAACGAGCTCGGCCTCGTGCGCGAGGGCTACCTTGCCGACCTGCTGCTGATCGACGGCGACCCGCTGGCCAATATCTCGATCCTGCGCGACCCGAAACGCATCCTCGCGGTGATGAAGGACGGCGTGTTCGCCAAGGCGCCGGACATCGCCTCGCAGCGCACCTGGGGGCGTGCGGCATGAAGGGAGAGGCCGCATGATGACCCGGGGCGAGCGCCTGGCCACGTGGATCGTGGTGGGAGGGCCGATCGCGGTGTTCTCGATCTGGGCCCTGGTGGACAACCCGCGCCTGTTCCTGGTCACGATGCTCAACAGCCTGACCCTGGCGTCGCTTTACTTCATCGTCGCCAGCGGCTTCACGCTGGTGTTCGGGCTGATGCGCAATGTCAACCTGGCACACGGCTCGCTCTACCTGCTGGGCGGTTATGTCGGCTACGTGGTGGCGCGCGAAACCGGCTGGTGGGTGATCGCGCTGGCGGCGGGCTTTGCGGCGGCGGCCATCGCGGGCCTGCTGATCCAGGCACTCATCCTGCGCCACATGCAGGGGCAGGACCTGCGTCAGACCATGGTGACCATCGGCCTGTCGATCGTCATCGCCGACATCCTGTTGTGGGTCTTCACCGGGCAGGTCTACCAGATGGAAGCGCCGGAGTGGCTGCAGGGCCCCATCCGCGACATCCCGGTCATCAAGGCCTACTCGGCCTACCGCCTCAGCCTGCTGGGGTTCGGCATCGCCATCGGCGTCTTCCTCTGGTGGCTGCTCAACCGTACGCGCGTGGGCACGATGATCCGCGCCGGTGTCGATGACCGCGCCATGCTGGCGGCAGCCGGCGTGAACGTGAACCTGGTGTTCGCGGTGACCTTCATGCTCGGAGCCGGGCTGGCCGGCTTCGGTGGCGTCATCGGCGCGGTGGAGCTGAGCATGGTGCCGGGCGAGGACACGCGGCTGCTGCTGGCCTCGCTCATCGTCGTCATCGTCGGCGGCATGGGCAGCGTGGTCGGTGCGGCGGTCGGCGCGGTGATCCTGGGCCTGGCCGAGACCTACGGCCTGGCCTACGCACCGACGTACAGCGTGGTGTTCACCTTCGTCATCCTCATCATCGTGCTGGCCTTCAGGCCGCGCGGCATCATGGGCAGGGCGGCATGAAGGCGCGCGCATGAGTGCCGCCAGGTGGCGGCGCGCCATGAACAGCGGTGCGGCGGACGGTCTTGCGCGTCCGGCGCGGGCGGCCAGCACCTCGGCGGCGATGCCACCGCGGGTGGTCGTGGCCGATACCGACCCCCACAGCGACGCGCCACGCTGGCTGCAGTTTCTGTGGCGCACGCTGTCGCCACGCCATGTGTTCACGCTGGCTTTCGTGCTGTTGCTGCCGCTGGTGGCCTCGCCCTTCATCCTGTACCAGGTGGCGGCGCAGGCGCTGGTGCTCGGCCTGATCGCCCTGTCGCTGAGCTTCCTGGCCGGCTACGGCGGCATGGTGTCGCTGGCACAGATGTCGGTGGCCGGCATGGCCGGGTATGCGGTGTCGGTGCTGGGCGCCAGCGGCACCGAGATCAGCCTGGGCTGGCATTGGGGCTTGGTGGTGCCGCTGGCCGTGCTGACCGCGGTGCTCTGCAGCACCCTGATCGGCTGGCTCAGCGTGCGTACCGACGGCATCTACACGATCATGATCACGCTGGCCATCGGCGTGGCGTTCTACTACCTGGCGCTGCAGAACTACACCGTCTTCAACGGTTTCCAGGGCTTCCAGAAGGTCTACCCGCCGCAAGTCCTGGGCGTGAACTGGCGCGATCCGCTGCCTTTCTACTTCCTCAGCCTGTTCTCGGCCATGGCCGGCTACCTGTTCATCAAGTGGCTGGTCCGCACGCCCTTCGGCATCGCGCTTCAAGGCACACGCGACAACGCGCGACGCATGAACTCGCTCGGCTTCAACGTCACCGCGCACCGCGTGGCGGCCTATGCCGTGTCGGGCCTGCTGGCCGGCGTCGGTGGCGTGCTCTTCGTCTGGTACAACGGACTCATCAGCCCGGGCTCGGTGGGCACCGGATGGCTGATCAACCTGCTCGTCATCGCCGTGCTCGGCGGCATGAAGCACCCTATCGGCGCCTTCCTCGGTGCGATCGTCTTCGTGCTGCTGCAGACCTTCGCCATCGACGTCATCGATCGCGAACGCTTCAACCTCGTGATCGGCGGCGTGTTCCTCGCCATCGTGCTGTTTTCCCCCGACGGCCTGCTCGGACTGTGGGCGAAGCTTCGCTCCCGCTTCGGCCCAAACCAGGTCGTGACTTCAACCACCAGGAGACCACCGTGAACTTGAACAAACGCATCTGGGTTCGCTCACTGCTTGCCGCCGCGGCCGTGGTGGCCGTCGGCAGCACCGCCTTTGCACAGGGCGCCCCTGTGAAGATCGGCCTCTTGGCCACGCTGGAAGGGCCGTTCGCCGCTGGCGGTGCCGATGGCATGCGAGGCGCCGAACTGGCGGTCCAGCAGCGCGGCGGCGTGGTCGCCGGGCGCAAGATCGAGATCATCAAGGCCAGCAGCAACGCCACGCCCGACGTGGCCGTGAACGCCGTGCGCAAGCTGGTCGAGCAGGACAAGGTCGACATCATGGTCGGCCCCCTGTCGGGCGGTGAGGGCATTGCCGTCAAGGACTACTCCAAGACGCAGCCCAACATCACCTTCATCAACGGCGGTTCGGGCGCGCAGGCCACGACCCTGGTCAACCCGAGCCCGAACTTCTTCCGCTTCAACACCGAAGGTGCGCAGTGGATGGTGGGCCTGGGCAAGGCGGCCATGGACAAGGGCTACAAGCGCACGATGATCATCGCCGAGGACTACGCCTTCCCCTACAGCCAGGTGCAGGGCTTCATGGCCGAGTACTGCCGGCTCGGCGGCAAGGTGCCGCTGAAGGCCTGGGTGCCACTAGGTGGCAAGGACTATTCGTCGGTGATCGCGCGCATCCCGAAGGACGTCGATGCGCTGCTGGTGGTGCTGGGCGGTGCCGATGCCGTGAACTTCCTGACCCAGTACGAGAACGCCGGTGGCGACAAGCCGATGATGGGCGGCAGCATCACCGTAAGCCAGGACGTGCTGAACTACAAGGGCAAGCGGCGCGACTCGCTGGTGGGCACCATTTCTGCCGGCCCGATCGCCGACAGCTTCGACGGCGCCGACTGGAAGGCCTTCGTCGCCGACTACCAGAAGGCCTACCCGGTCTCGGCCGGCGGCTACCCCAGCCCCAGCCTGTTCGCCTTCGTCTATTACGTCAACATGAAGGCGGCGCTGGATGGTTTGGCGGCGGTCAACGGCGACCTTTCCGGTGGCCAGGCCAAGTACCGCGAGGCGCTGCAGAAGCTGGTCCTGAAGGGCCCGACGGGCGAGGTGCGCCTGGACAGCAACCGCCAGGCCATCGGCACGACCTTCGTCACCGAGGTGGTGAAGGACGCACAGGGCAACCTGTCGACCAAGGTGTCGCGCAAGGTCGACAACGTCGAGCAGACCCTGGGCATGAAGCGCGAGGACTTCAAGGTCGGTTCGCGCGACGAACCGGCCTGCCCCTGAGGGGCGGCCCAGCACGGTGGCCATGGCCTCGGTCAGCAACCTTCCCGCCCGACGCGCCGGCACGGCGCGTATCGCCCCGCCGGTGGCGAACAAGCCGCTGATGTCGGGCGACGCGCTCGTGCTGGAAAGCGTGACACGCGCTTTCGGCGCGCTGCGCGCCGTCGACGAAGTGTCGCTGTCCGTGGCCGCGGGCCAGAAGTACGCCGTGCTCGGATCGAACGGCGCCGGCAAGACGACGCTGTTCAACGCCATCACCGGAGACTTCCCGCCCACGGCGGGGAGGATCCTGTTCTTCGGCGAAGACATCACCGCGCTGCCGCCTTACGAGCGCATCCGCAAGGGGCTGCGGCGCACCTATCAATCGTCGCTGCTGTTCAAGGAACTGAGCGTGCGCGACAACCTGTTCCTGGCCGTGCGAGGGGTGGGCAACAACCGCTTCTCCTTCTGGCGCGCCGGGGCGCAGCATTCGTCGCAGCAGGCCACCGACGACATCCTGCACCGCGTGCGGCTCGACCATCTGAGGGACGAGCTCGTCGGCAACCTCGCGCATGGTCAGCAGCGGCAGCTCGAGATCGGCATGGCCCTGGCCGGTGCGCCGCGGCTCATCCTCTTCGACGAGCCGGCCGCGGGCCTGTCGCCGGCCGAGCGGCGTGAACTGGTGGCGCTGCTGCGTGGCTTGCCGCCGCACATGAGCTTCGTGCTGATCGAGCATGACCTGGACATCGCGCTGCGCGTGGTCGGGCGGGTGACGGTGATGCACAACGGGCGCGTGCTCAAACATGGGACGCCCGAAGAGATCGAGAACGACCCGCAAGTCCAGTCCATCTACATGGGCGGAAAACACTGATGCGCTGGTTCGGCCGCACAGAAGAGGACACGAAGAAGTCCAAGGCCCCGCTGCTGGTGGTGCAGGGCCTGGACGTCTACTACGGCCGGGCCCACGCACTGCAAAGCGTGAGCCTGACGCTGGACCACGGCGTGCTGGGCATCGTCGGCCGCAACGGCATGGGCAAGACCACGCTGTGCAACGCGATCACCGGGCTGGTCGCGGCTTCGGGCAGTGTCAAGCTGGCCGGCGAGGAGATCCTGGGCCTGAGCGCCAACGTGATCACGCAGCGCGGCATCGCCTATGTGCCGCAGGGGCGACGCGTGTGGCCGAGCTTGTCGGTGGACGAGACGCTGCGCCTCGTGGCCCGCAAGAAGCGCGACATCGACCGCGTCTACACGATGTTTCCGCGCCTGGCCGAACGCAAGGGCAACGGCGGCGGCCAGCTCTCCGGCGGCGAGCAGCAGATGCTGGCCATCGGCCGCGCGCTGCTGCTGGAGCCGCGCCTGCTCGTGATGGACGAGCCCACCGAAGGCCTGGCGCCGGTGATCATCGAACACGTCGCCAGCTCTTTGCGGGCCCTGGCCACCGAAGGTGAGATCGGGATCCTGCTGATCGAGCAGAACTTGGGCGTGGCGCTCGAAGTGGCCGACGACATCGGCGTGATGGTCAACGGCCGCATCGCGCAGGAGATGCCCGCGGCGCAGCTGGCGGCCGACCGCGAGCTGCAGGAGCGGCTGCTCGGCGTGCGTTCGGGCGGCGACGAGGACGAGGCCGCCGAAGCCGCCCCGCCGGTCGTCGACCTCGAGCCGACCGTGCAGGTGCTGACGGTGCGGCGGGCCCATGCCGAAGGCGCGCCCTCGCTCGACGATCTCGCGCCACGCAGCGTGCGCGGCTTCAACCGTTGGAACGCTGGCGGCACCGCGGCGTCGGTGGTGGACATCCCGCGCGAGGCGGCGGCGCCTGCACCCGCGCTGGCGCCTGCGCCGACGACCCCCCGCGCCGGCCAGGTCTTCGACTTTCCGATCGCGGCCGGCGCGAACCGTGCCGCCTACGTCGCCGGCACCTTCGACACCAAGGGCCGCGAGCTGTTCTTCCTGCGTCAGTGCCTCGAGAAGCTTGGCCTGCGCGTCGTCACCGTCGACTTGGCGACCTCGGGCAAGCCCTCGCCGGCCAGCGTGCATCCGCGCGAGGTGGCGCGCCACCACCCGCAGGGCGAACGAGCCGTCTTCACCGACGACCGCGGCAGCGCGGTCAGCGCCATGGCCATGGCGTTCGAGCGCTACATGCTCGGCCGGCGCGACGTCGGCGGGCTGATCTCCGCCGGCGGCTCGGGCGGCACGACGCTGGCGACGCAGGCGATGCGCGCACTGCCGGTCGGCCTGCCCAAGGTGATGGTCTCGACGATGGCCTCGGGCGACACGCGCCCCTACGTCGGGCCGAGCGACATCTGCATGATGTATTCGATCACCGACGTCTCCGGCATCAACCGCATCAGCGAGAAGGTGCTGGCCAACGCCGCGCACGCGCTCGCCGGCATGATCGCCCACCCGCCGACGGCCGAGACGGCGAGCAAGCCCGCACTCGGGCTGACGATGTTCGGCGTCACGACGCCGTGCGTGCAGGCGGTGACCCAGCGCCTGGGCGAAAGCTACGACTGCCTCGTGTTCCACGCCACCGGCGTCGGCGGCCAGTCGATGGAAAAGCTCGCCGACTCCGGGCTGCTGGCCGGCGTGATCGACGTGTCCACCACCGAGATCGCCGACGAGGTCGGCGGCGGCGTGCTGAGTGCGGGGCCGGCGCGGCTGGACGTCTTCGCGCGCCACGCGATCCCCTACGTCGGCTCGTGCGGTGCGCTCGACATGGTCAACTTCGGCGCCTGGGACACGCTGCCCGAGCGCTCCCGCGGTCGCAAGCTCTACCGCCACAACCCGTCCGTGACGCTGATGCGCACGACGGTCGACGAGAACCGGGCGATCGGCGAGTTCATCGCGCGCAAGCTCAACGCGATGCTCGGGCCGGTGCGCTTCCTGATCCCCGAAGGCGGCGTCTCGGCGATCGACAAGCCCGGCCAACCCTTCCACGATCCGGAAGCCGACCGCGTGCTGTTCGCGACCATCGAACAGCACTTCCGTCCCGGTGCCGACCGCAGGCTGCAGCGCCTGCCGTTGCACATCAACGACGAAGCCTTCGCCGACGCGCTGGTGGCGGCCTGGCACGAGATCGCCACACCGGCCGCCGCGCGCCGCGCCATGCGCTGACGCTGAGAGAGAACGCCATGCCCCGCATCGCCCGCCAGACCATCCTCGACACGCTGCGCCGCAAGATCGCCGCCGGCACGCCGATCATCGGCGGCGGCGCCGGCACGGGGCTGTCGGCCAAGTGCGAGGAGGCCGGTGGCATCGACCTGATCGTGATCTACAACTCGGGCCGCTACCGCATGGCTGGCCGCGGCTCGCTCGCCGGGCTGCTGGCCTACGGCAATGCCAACGAGATCGTCTGCGAGATGGCGCGCGAGGTGCTACCGGTCGTGAAGCACACGCCGGTGCTCGCCGGCGTGAACGGCACCGACCCGTTCATGATCGCCGACCCCTTCCTGCGCCGCATCGTCGACCTCGGGTTCTCGGGCATCCAGAACTTCCCGACCGTCGGGCTGATCGACGGCACCTTCCGCGCCAACCTCGAGGAAACCGGCATGGGCTACGGCCTCGAGGTCGAACTCGTGGCGCGCGCACGGGCGCTGGACCTGTTGACCACGCCCTACGTCTTCTCCGAGCAGAACGCGCGCGACATGGCCGGCGCGGGAGCCGACATCGTCGTCGCGCACCTCGGGCTGACCACCGGCGGCTCGATCGGTGCGGGCACGGCACTGAAGCTCGCCGACTGCGTCGCGCCGATCAACGCATATGCCGCCGCAGCGAAAGCCGTGAACCAGGACGTGATCGTGCTCTGCCACGGCGGGCCCATCGCCACGCCCGAGGACGCGAGCTGGATCCTCGCGCGCTGCCCCGACTGCCACGGCTTCTACGGCGCGAGTTCGATGGAACGCCTGCCCACCGAGGCGGCGCTGACCGAGACGACGCGCCGCTTCACCCAAATCACGCGATAGCAAGACAGACAGAACGGAGACGCACCATGACCGGCGCCCAATTCGGAACCTTCATCCTCGGCCTGATCGTCGTCGCGATCGTCGTCGCGATCGTCGTCTGGCTGCTGCACTGGCTCTACCTGCGCAGCAGCAAGGAGCGCGCGTTCGTGCGCACCGGCCTGGGCGGCCAGAAGGTCGTGCTCGACGGCGGCGCCTTCGTGCTGCCGATCGTGCACGAGGTCATCCCGGTCAACATGAACACGCTGCGCCTGGAGGTCGCGCGCGGGCGCGACAAGGCGCTGATCACCAAGGACCGCATGCGCGTCGACGTGATCGCCGAGTTCTACGTGCGCGTCGCTGCCGAGGCGAGCGCGGTGGCGGCCGCGGCGCAGACCCTGGGCCAGCGCACGCTCGAACCCGAACAGCTCAAGGAGCTGGTCGAGGGCAAGTTCGTCGACGCGCTGCGCACCGCCGCCGCCGAGATGACGATGGAGGAGCTGCACGAAAAGCGCGGCAGCTACGTCAAGCGCGTGCGCGATACGGTGGCCGGCGACCTGACCAAGAACGGCCTGGAGCTCGAGTCGGCCTCGCTGACGCAGCTCGACCAGACCTCGATGGAGTACTTCAACCCGAGCAACGCTTTCGACGCCGAGGGCTTGACGCGTCTGACCGAGCAGATTGAACACCGCAAGAAGCAGCGCAACGACGTCGAGCAGGACACGCTGATCGCGATCCGCAACAAGAACCTCGAGGCCGAGAAGCTCTCGCTCGAGATCGACCGCGAGAGCGAGTACGCGCGCCTCACCCAGCAGCGCGAGGTGGAGATCGCCCGCGCGCGCCAGCGCGCCGAGCTGATCACCGAACGGGCCCAGCGCGAGCAGGATGGTGAAAGCGCGCAGATCGCCGCCAAGCAGACGATCGAGGCGGCACGCATCCGCTCCGAGCAATCGATCGAGCAGGAGCGCATCGGCAAGGAGCGCAACATCCAGGCCGCCGAGATCGAACGCCGCAAGGCGATGGAGCTGGCCGAGCAGCAGCGAGCGATCGCGGTCGCGAAGGAGAGCAAGTCGCAGAGCGAGGCACAGGCCGCGGCCGACCTGGCGCGCGCCGCGGCGGTGTCGGCCGAGGAGAAGGTGTTCACCGCGCGCGAGGTCGAGATGGCCGAGCGCAAGAAGGCGATCGATCTGATTGCCGCCGCGCAGGCGGCCGAACGCGAGGCGCTGCGGCTGACGAGCGCGGCGCAGGCCGAGAAGGCCGCGAGCGCCGACCGCGGCGCGGCGATCCGCGCCCAGGCCGAGGCCGATGCGGATGCCGACAAGATCAAGTCGCTGGCGATGCGCGTGCGCGCCGAGATCGAGGCCGAGGCGCTGCGGATGATGAACGAGGCCCACAACATGCTGAGCCCGGAAGCGCGCATGTCGGCGCTGCGCATGAAGCTGGTCGAGAAGGCCGAGGCGATCATCCGCGAGTCGGTGCGGCCGATGGAGCGCATCGAGGGCATCAAGATCCTGCATGTCGACGGCCTCGGCGGATCTTCCGGTGCACAGTCCAACGGGGACGGCAGCGGCGGTGGCTTTGCCGACGGCATCGTGAACTCGGCGCTGCGCTTTCGCGCGCAGGCGCCGCTGGTCGACCAGCTGCTGCGCGAGATCGGCATCGAGGGCGGTGACATCCAGCGCCTCGTGGGTGGGGCCAGCGGCGCGCAGGCTGCGCTGCCGCCCGCGACGCCCAAGGAGTGACGCGTGGTCCGCGTCTACACCTCGAGCGTCATCGACGCGAGCGCCGACAGCGTCTGGGCGCGCGTGCGCGACTTCAACGGCCTGCCCACCTGGCACCCCGGCATCGCCGACAGCCGCATCGAGAACAGCGAGCCCAGCGACAAGGTCGGCTGCATCCGTCACTTCCACACCCGCGACGGCGGCATGATCCGCGAGAAGCTGCTCGCGCTGTCGGACTACGAGTACAGCTGCACGTATTCGATCCTCGAGAGCCCGATGGGCGTGGACAACTACGTCGCGACGCTGAAGCTGACGCCGATCACGGACGGCTCGCGTACCTTCGCCGAGTGGAGCGCGGAGTTCGACTGCGACGAGGGGCGCGAGGGGGCGCTCACGCAGACGATCGGCCAGGGCGTGTTCCAGGGCGGCTTCGACGCGCTGAAGCGGCACTTCGGCCGCCGCTGACCCGGGCATGCTGCAAAAGGTCGTCCGTTCGACCGTGATCGACGCGCCGATCGCACGCGTCTGGGAAGTCCTGCGCGACTTCAACCGCCATGACCAGTGGCACGACGTCGTCGAACAGAGCCGCATCGAAGGCGGCGAGCGCAGCGACCAGGTCGGCTGCGTGCGCAGCTTCACCTTGAAGGACGGCAACCACATCCGCGAGCAGCTGCTGACGCTGTCGGACACCGAGTACAAGTCGACCTACTGCATCGTCGAGGCGACGGTGCCGCTGCAGCGCTACGTCGCGACGGTCACGCTCAAGCCAGTGACCGACGGCGACCGCACCTTCTGGCACTGGGAGTCGAGCTTCGCGACACCGCCCGGCATGGAGCGCGAACTGAGCGACATGGTCGCGCAAGCCGTCTACGAAGCCGGCTTCGAGAACCTGCGCCGGCACCTGCGCAGCGCAGGCGCGGCGCGCGGCGCAGTGGTCCCCGCGGCGCCTGCCGGCCTGCCGATGCCCACGCGCGAGGTCCGCGTCCACCGCTATGGTGGACCCGAGCAGCTCGAGCCCGCCCACGGCGAAGCCCCGGCGCCGGGGCCGGGCGAGGTGCGCATCCAGCAGCGTGCGATCGGGGTCAACTTCATCGACATCTACCTGCGCCGCGGCTGGGTGCCCGGCATGCTGGCGCTGCCGGGGGTGCCGGGCATGGAGGCGGCCGGCCGCGTGATCGACGTGGGCGACGGTGTCGGCGGCCTGTTGCCCGGCGACCGCGTCGCCTACCTCTGGCACCAGGCCGGCGCCTACACGACCGTGCGCACGGTGCCAGCCGACCAGGTGGTGCGCCTGCCGGCCGCCGTCGAGGACATCACCGCCGCGGCGCTGCTGCTCAAGGGACTCACCGCCGACGTCCTGCTGCGCGACCTCGGCCGCATCCAGCGCGGCACGCGGCTGCTCGTGCACGCGGCGGCCGGCGGCGTCGGCCTGCTGCTGTGCGCCTGGGCGCGCCGGATGGGGGCGACGGTGATGGGCACGGTCTCCAGCGAGGAGAAGGCGCGCGTTGCGCGCGAACACGGCTGCGAACACGCCATCGTCACGCACGACTACCGTTTCGCCGACGCGGTGCGGCGCATCGCCGGTGGGGCCGACGTGATCGTCGACGGCCTCGGCGACGCCGCGCGCGACGAGAACATGGCCGCGCTCGCCTTGCGCGGCCATTGGATCAGCCTCGGCCAGGCAAGCGGCCCGCTCGCGCCGCTCGACCCCGACGGCCTGCTCGGCAAGTCGGCGAGCTTTTCGCGGCCGGTGGTCTTCCACTACGTCGTGTCGCCGCGCGAACGTGCCGAGCGCGCGCAGCGCGTCTGGGACGCGCTGGCGGACGGCACGCTGAAGATGCCGGTCGTCGAACGCTTCACTCTCGACGCCGCGGCGCAAGCGCATGCCCGTCTGGAGTCGCGCGCGACGATAGGGCCGCTGGTCCTGCTGGTCTGACGAAGCACCGAGGAGCCGCCGATGATCCAAGGCATGAACCACTTCACCGTCATCGCCGAGGACCCGGCCAGGACGCTGGAATACTACGTCGGCCTGATCGGCCTGGAGGAGGGACCGCGCCCCGACCTCGGTTTCGCGGGCGCCTGGCTGTACGCGGGCGGGCGCGCGATCCTGCACCTGTACTTCGACCGGCCCGTGCCGGCGCAGCGCGCCGGCGTGATCGACCACATGGCGTTCACCGCCACGGACCTGAAGGCGGTCAAGGCACGCTTCGACGCGCGCGGCGTCAAGTACGACCTGCGCCAGCAGCCCGGCGCCGGCACCTGGCAGCTGTTCTCGTACGACCCGAACGGCGCGAAGGTGGAGCTCGACTTCGACGCGGGCGAGACCCTGTAGCGACCGATCCGGTCAGCGCGCCGTCGCGGCCATGCGCGTGGCCAGGTCGAAGGCGGCCCGCAGGCCCTCGATGCGCGCAACGCCGCGGCCGGCGATGTCGAAGGCGCTGCCGCTGGCCGGCGTGGCCACCGGCACCGGCAGGCCGCCGTGCAAGGTGACGCCGCGCTCGAAACCCATCAGCTTCATCGCGATCTGGCCCTGGTCGTGGTACATCGAGACCACGGCGTCGTAGTCGCCGCGGCGCGCGGCGATGAACACCGTGTCGGGGGAGTACGGGCCGCGCGCGTCGAGGCCCTCGGCCTGCAGTGCGCGCACGGCGGGTTCGATGACCTCGATCTCCTCGAGGCCGATCGAGCCGCCGTCGCCGGCGTGCGGGTTCAGGCCCGACACCGCGATGCGCGGCCGCGCCACCCCGGCCTGCCGCAGGGCGCCGTCGATGATGTGCACGGCCTCGCGCACGGCCGGCCCGTTGATCAGGTCGGCCACCTCGCGCAGCGGCACATGCGAGGTGACGCGCGAGGTCCACAGTTCGCCGGTGATGTTGAACTCGCAGACGAAGCCCGGCACACCGAAGCGGTCGGCCAGGTAGCGCAACTCGTCCTCCTGCTGCAGGCCGCCCAGGCGCAGCGAGTGCTTGTTGAAGGGCGCGAACACGATGGCCTGAGCCGCACCGCGCTGCACCGCTTCGCAAGCCAATTCGAGCGAGCGCATCGTGCAGCGGCCCGCGGCCTCGCTCGACTCGCCGAGCACCGGCTCGCGCCCGCCCAGGCTGTCGTAGCGCCACCAGCCGATGCGACCGGCCGGCACGGCCGCATCGGGCGCGTCCACGTCCGTCAGCGGCAGCGTGGTGCCGGCGATGCGCTGGCCGGCGGCCAGCACCGCCGGGTCGGCGATCAGCAGCAGCTCGGCGGCGTCGCGCACCGCAGCGTCGGCCAGCAGGCGCGCGCCCATCTCGGGGCCGACGCCACTCGGGTCGCCGAGCAGAAAAGCGATGCGCGGGCGGCGTGCCATGCTCACTGTCCCTCGGGCTTGATGTTGGCGTCGCGCACCAGCTTGCCGTAACGCTCGAACTCGCTCTTGTTCATCTCGCCGAACTGCTCCGGACTCATCAACTGGATCTCGCCGCCCAAGCCCTTGATGCGTGCCTGCACGTCGGGCTGCTTGAGCGCCGCGGTCAGCTCGGCGGCCAGGCGCTCGACCGCGGCACGCGGTGTGCCGGCGGTGACGTACATCGCGTACCAGGTCTGGATGTCGGCACCGGCCACGCCCTGCTCGGCCAGCGTCGGCACGTCGGGCAGTTCGGCGCTGCGCTGCGGCGTCGTGATCGCCAGCGGCCGGAACTTGCCGCCCTTGATCTGGCCCATCGCCGAACTGGTGGTGTCGAACATCATCTCCACCTGGCCGCCGATGATGTCGATGTGGGCCTGCGCGCTGCCCTTGTAGGGCACGTGGATCGCCTTGGTGCGCGTCGACAGGTTGAAGGCCTCGCCGACGATGTGCTGCGTGCTGCCGATGCCCGAGCTGGCGTACTTCATGCCGCCCGGGTTGGCCTGCATCGCAGCCAGCAACTCCTTGACGCTCTTGTACGGCGAGTTCACGCCGACCACGAGCACGTTGGGCACCACGGCCACCAGGCCGATCGGCTGCAGATCCTTCAGCGGGTCGAACTTGAGCTTGAGCAGGTGCGGCGCGACGGCCTGGCCGGTGTTGGTGGCCAGCAGCAGCGTGCTGCCGTCGGGCGCGGCCTTGGCCGTCATCTCGGCGGCGATGGTGTTGCTGGCGCCCGGCCGGTTCTCGACCGTGATGGTCTGCTTGAGCGCCGGGCCCATCTTCTCGGCCAGCAGCCGCGCCAGGATGTCGGTGCCGCCGCCGGCCGAGGCGCCGACCATGATGCGCAGCGGCTTGTCGGGCCAGGCTTGCGCCGAGACCGGCCCGCTGGCGAACAACCACGCGGCGGCGAGGGCGGCGGCGGCCAGCAGGCCGCGGCGGGGAGTGATGGACGGCATTTCGTTGTCTCCTGTGATCCGGCGAGCGTAGAGGCATGTCTCATGCGTTTCCAATGCGCATTCGAGAAGTGCCGATAATGTTTTCGGCATGGCCAGCAAGCGCACCCCGACCCCGCGGCGTACCCCGCTGGCCGACGAGCCGGCCTGGCTGCGCCTGCGCACGCGCCAGCTGCTGCTGGTGGCGCACCTGGGACGCGAGGGCCACCTCGGCCGCGCGGCCGTGTCGATGGGCATCAGCCAGCCGGCCGCCACCCGCCTGCTGCAGGAGATGGAAGACACGCTGGGCCACGCGCTGTTCCTGCGTGGCGCGCGCGGCATGCAGGCGACGCCGGGCGGCGAGGTGTTGCTGCGCTACGCGCGCCAGGTGCTCAACGACTTCGGCACGGCGCGGCGCGAACTGGCGGCGCTGGCCGCCGGCCTGCATGGCACGCTGCGCGTGGGTTCGGTGCCGAGCGCGCTGCCGCCGCTGCTGGCACCGGTGCTGGCCCAGTTCAAGGCGCGCCATGCGCGCGTGGCGGTGGCCATCGAGGTCGCCACCAGCGACGTGATGCTGGTGCAGCTCGGCCGCGGCGAGGTGGACCTGATGCTCGGGCGCCTGCTCGAGGGCCACCACGACGACGAGTACGAGACCGTGCCGGTGCTCGACGAGCCGCAGGTGGTGGTGGCGCGCCAGGGGCACCCGCTGGGCGAGGTCGACACGCTGACGCTGCGCGAGCTGGCGCGCTGGCCCTGGGTGGTGCAGCCGCCGGGCTCGCCGCAGGCCGGGCGCTTCGCGGCGATGATGCGCGAGGCCGGCGTGCACCGGCGCCTGGACGTCACCGAGACGGCGTCGACCATCGCCACCACCGCGCTGCTCGAGGCCGGCGACATGCTGGCGGTGATGCCGGCGTCGCTGGCCGGCCACTACGCGCGGCTGGGCGTGCTGCGCACGCTGCCGATCGACCTGCCGCTGCGCGTGCCCGACGTGCACCTGGTGTGGCGCCGCGCACGCGAGCTGTCGGCGCCAGCGGCGGCGTTCCGCGACATGGTGCTGGCGCGGCGCGCCGCTGACGTGGCCGCCGCCGCTACGGCGGGCCCATCGCCCAGCGCGGCAGCCAGGTCGTGATCGCGGGCACGTAGGTGATCAGCAGCAGCGTGATCACCAGCGGCACGTAGAAGGGCAGCATCTCACGCAGCACCTCCTTCATGCGCACCTTGGCGATGTCGGCGACAAGGAACAGGGCCAGCCCCATCGGCGGCGTCAGCAGGCCGATCATCAGGTTGAACACCACCACCATGCCCAGGTGCACCGGGTCCACGCCGGCGGCGATCAGCGGCTTGGCGATGATCGGCGCGATGACCAGGATGGCCGTCGTGCTGTCGAGGAACATGCCCACCACGAGCAGCAGCACGTTCACGAGCAGCAACAGCACGTAGGGCTTGGTCGAGATCGACAGCATCGCCTGCGTCAGCTTCTGCGGCACGCCCTCGACCGACAGTACCCAGCCGAAGAGGGCCGCCACCGCCACGATCAACAGGATGCCTGCCGACGCGCCGAGCGTTTCGACCGCCGCGGCGCGCACGCCGGCCCAGTTGAGCTCGCGGTAGAACAGGCCGCTGATCAGCATCGCGTAGGCCACCGTCACGGCCGCAATCTCGGTGGGTGTGAAGAAGCCGGCCAGCATGCCGGCGATCAGGATCACCGGGGCCGCGATCGCCGGCGCCGCCGGCTTGAAGTCGCGCCACAGCTCGCGGGCGGTCGGCCAGCGCTCGGCGCGTGGGTAGTTGCGCCGCAGCGCGAGCCAGGCCGTCATCAGCATCAGCATCGCCACGCACAGCAGCCCGGGCAGGATGCCGCCCAGCAGCAACTGGATCACCGACGCGCCGGTGACGGTGCCGTAGATGATGAGCGGGATGCTGGGCGGGAAGATCGGCCCGACGATGGCCGACGAGCAGGTCACCGCGCTGGCGAACGCCGGCTTGAAGCCCTTGTTGCGCATGGCGTCGATCTCGATGCGGCCGATGCCGCCGATGTCGGCCAGCGCCGAGCCCGACATGCCGGCGAACACCAGGCTGCCGAAGATGTTGACCTGCGCCAGCCCGCCGGGCAGGCGGCTGACCGCCGTGTCGGCAAAGCGGTAGATGTGCTTGGAGATGCCGGCGGCGTTCATCAGGCTGCCGACGAACAGGAACACCGGCACGGCGACGAGCGGAAAGGAGTCCAGCGCGTAGAGCGTGCGCTGTGCCACCAGGTCGAGCGGCAGGCCGTTGGCCACCAGGTAGACCACGCTCGGGATGCCGATGGCCAGCACCACCGGAAAGCCGAGCATGAACAGCAGCAGGAAGGCGCCGATGACGAGGAAGCCCGTCATGTCAGTACGGTGTGCTTGTCTTCCGGGCGCTTGCGTTGCCAGGTGTGGGCCAGCCGCGCCATGGTCTCGACGGCCAGCAGGGTCATGCCCAGCGCCAGCGGCGCCATGAAGAGCCAGAACGGCATCTCCAGCGTGGCGGTCTGGTTGCTCAGGTTGTTCCGGATCGTCACCGCCGCGGCCAGGGCCACGAAGCCGAAGAACGTGATCCCCGCGACCTCGATCGCCAGCTGCAACCACCAGCGCGGACGCGGCGGGATCATGGCCTGGAACTCCTCCATGCCGATCTGCGCGCCGTCGAAGGTGACCAGCGGCGCGGCCAGGAAGACCGCGCAGATCAGGAAGTAGCGCGTCAGCTCCTCGGCGCCGGACATCGGCACGTTGAACACCGAGCGCATGACGATCTGCGCCAGCGGCGTGGCGATCAGCAGCGCGAGCAGCACGAAGCAGGCCCCGCGCAGCAGCGCGCGCAGGGCCGAGAGCCAGCGGGTCATCGACGCGGCGCCGTCGTCACTTCACGGCCTGGATCTGCTCGATGAGGGTCTTCCACTCCGGGAAGTCCTTGTTCACCTGGGCCAGCACCGCGCTGCGGAAGGCGGCCACGTCCAGCCCGTCCTTGGCCTCGACGAAAGTCATGCCCTTGGCCTCGAGGTCGGCGCGGTACTTGGCGGCGGTCTCCTTGTCCCAGGTCAGGGTCTTGGCCCCCACTTCCATCATCGTGTCTTCCATGATCTTGCGGTCCGCGGCCGGGATGCCCTGCCAGATGCGCTCGTTGACGAACACCGACAGCACCGACTGCATGTGGCCGGTCAGCATCACGAACTTCTGCACCTCGTAGAGCTTGAGGTTGAAGATGTTGGGCAGCGGGTTCTCCTGCCCGACCACCAGGCCGGTGGCCAGCGCGGTGGCCAGTTCGGACACCTCCACCGGCGTGGCCACGGCGCCCATGCCGGTGAGCATGGTGGACCACAGCTTCACGGGTACGCCGCGGTACTTCTTGCCCGCCATGTCCTTCGGGCTCAGCACCTTCTCCTTGGAGGTCAGGTGGCGCGTGCCCTGGAACAGGTGGCCGACGATGCGCATGCCGCCGACAGACACCAGCTGCTTGTTGATCTCCTGCAGCGCGGGCGAGGTGCGTGCGTCGGTGGCGCGCATCGCATGCTCGGCGTCGCGGTAGGCGAAGGGCGTGTTGAACACGGCGGTGTTGGGCAGGATCTTGCCCAGCGACGCGAAGTCGTGGTGGCCCATTGCGATGGCGCCGCTCTTGACGCCGTCGACCATCTCGCCGACGCCGCCGAGCTGCGAGTTGGCGAACACCTGGATCTCGACGCGGCCGTTGGTGCGCTCCTTCACCAGCTTGGCCACCTCGTCGGCGTACAGGGTCTGCGGCGCATTGGCCACGCCGACGTGGGCGTAGCGCAGCTTGATCTGGGCCTGGGCGGGCGCGGCCAGCAGGCCGAAGGCCAGGGCCAGTGCGGGAAGGGCGAGGGTCCGGAAGGTCATGCTTGTCTCCTGCGTCGTGCGTGGGTGGGGTGTGTTTCTTGTCGTTGTTCAGATCGATCGGTCGGCGTAGAGCTTGAACACCGCCGAGGTGTCGAGCTCCGAGTGGCCGGCTTCGATGAGGCGGCGGTACAGCGCGAGGGATTGCTGCAGCATCGGCGCCGGCGTGCCGACGGCGGCGGCGAACTCGCTGACCATCTCGAGGTCCTTGCGCAACTGGCGCGCGTAACCTTGAGGCGCGAAGTCGCGCGCCACCATGCGCGGGTACAGGCGCTGCAGCAGCGAGCCGTCGGCATGGCCGCCGGCCAGGCACTCGGGCAGGCGCGCGGCGTCGATGCCGGCGGCCTCGGCCATCGACGCCGCCTCGGCCATTACCGTGTGCAGGCAGCCGACGATGAGCTGGTTGAGCATCTTGGCCACCAGGCCGCTGCCGGCCGGGCCCATGTGCGTGAAGCGCGCGGCCACGTCGGCCATGAAGGGGCGCAGGCGCTCGATGTCGTCGGCGTCGCCGCCGGCCATCACGGTCAGCGTACCGCTGCCCGACGCCGGCGGGCCGCCGGAGACGGGCGCGTCGATCCACGCGCAGCTGGTCGTCTCGCGCAGGCGCTGCGCGTGCGCGCGGCCTTGCTCCACCGGGATGGTGGAGAAGTCCACCAGCCGCTGCGGCACGCGCATCGCGCCGGCCACGCCCTGCGCGCCGAAGGCGGCGTCCTGCACCGCGGC
>JALHQP010000023.1 GCA_022841885.1 Aquincola sp.
TGCGGCGCGCGGGGCCGGTGCGGCCGGGGCTGGAGAAATGGCAGGCGCCACCGGCGCCGGTGCCGGCGCAGTGGCCATGCGGGTGCTGCCCGGCGGATCGAGCAGCAAGGTGTATTCGCGCACCAGACGGCCGCTGGACCACGTGATCTCGAGGATCACGTCGACAAAGGGCTCCTGCACCACGCGGTCGCTGCTCAGGCGCAGGTAGGGACGCCCGTCTGCGCGGCGCGCCACGCTGACCTGCGTGCCCTGCAACACCGCGTTGTAGTCCACGCCTGAGGCGCGGTAGGCCTCGGCCGGCGCGACGCGCACGCGCAGTGAAGACGCCTCTTCCGGCGTCAGGCTGGTGATCTCGATCTCGGCGCGCAGGTTCTCGCCGAGGGCGGACTGCACCGCCATGCGCCCGAGACCCAACGCCCAGCTGCTCGACGCGGCGAGCGCGAGGGTGGCCGCCGCGACCGCTGACAGCGCGTATCGCGTGCGACGGGTTGTATGGGGGTTGGTGTTCAAGGCGTCTCCCAATGACAAGCGGCGGACTTCACGGTCGTCCGCCGCAGACCAGACCATTCACGCAGGGCGTCGATCAGGTTCGCAACCACTCGCCAGGCGCTGCATCAGCTGGAAACCACAATAGCATCAAGCATATAGGCAGACAAGCTCATGCAAAGTCTGACCAGTCGTGGCGAGCGGTTACGAATCGACGCCTCGCGTGAACTTGTTGTCGTTCGGCAACGCAGCGTGTGGGCCCACGGATCACTCACTGATCGAGCAGGATGCGCAGCATGCGGCGCAGCGGTTCGGCCGCCCCCCACAGCAACTGATCGCCGATCGTGAAGGCGCCGAGGTACTCGGGGCCCATGGCCATCTTGCGCAGCCGACCCACGGGAATCGACAGCGTGCCGGTCACCGCCACCGGTGTCAGGTCGTGCATCGTCGCCTCGCGGTTGTTCGGCACCACCTTCACCCAGGCGTTGTCGGCGGCGATCAGCGCCTCGATGTCGGCCAGTGGCACGTCCTTCTTCAGCTTGAAGGTCATCGCCTGGCTGTGGCAGCGCATCGCGCCGATGCGCACGCAGAAACCGTCGACCGGGATTGCCGTGGCGTTGCCGAGGATCTTGTTGGTCTCGGCGCCGCCCTTCCACTCCTCGCGGCTGATGCCGTTGCCAAGGTCCTTGTCGATCCAGGGGATCAGCGAGCCGCCCAGCGGCACGCCGAAGTTGGCCTTTTCGGCGTCCTCGAGCGTGCGCTGCTTGTCGATCACGCGGCGGTCGATCTCGAGGATCGCACTCATCGGGTCGGCGAGCAGATCACGGACCTCGTGGTTGAGCGTGCCGAACTGCGCCAGCAACTCGCGCATGTGCTGCGCGCCGCCGCCCGACGCAGCCTGGTAGGTCATCGACGTCATCCACTCGACCAGTCCGGCCTTGTACAGCGCGCCCACGCCCATCAGCATGCAGCTGACGGTGCAGTTGCCGCCGATCCAGTTGCGGCCGCCCTTGGCGAGCGCATCCTTGATGACCGGCAGGTTGACCGGGTCGAGGATGATGACCGCGTCGTCCTTCATGCGCAGCGTGGAGGCGGCGTCGATCCAGTGGCCGCTCCAGCCGGCGGCGCGCAGCTTCGGGAACACCTCGGTGGTGTAGTCGCCGCCTTGCGCGGTGATGACCATGTCGCAACGCTTGAGCGCGTCGATGTCGAACGCGCTGTACAGCCGGGTCTCGTTCTTGGCCATCGCCGGGGCCGTTCCGCCGGCGTTGGAGGTGGAGAAGAACACCGGCTCGATCAGCGCGAAGTCGCCTTCGGCGCGCATGCGCTCCATCAGCACGGAGCCCACCATACCGCGCCAGCCGACCAGTCCTACGAGTGCCATTTGCGTCGTCCTTGTCCCGAACCCCTTGTGGTTCCCGGCTCGCGTCGCCGGGGTCCAGGAGGAAGGGGCGAGACGATCCGAGAGCCGCTAGCTCTTGGTAATGGTTTTGCCGGTGATGGCGGCGACCACCGCGTCGCCCATGGCGCGCGTGCCCACCTTCGTCGTGCCTTCGCTCCAGATGTCCGCCGTGCGCAGGCCCAAAGACAGCACGGCCTTCACGGCCGACTCGATGCGGTCGGCCGCGGCGGGCTGTTGGAGCGAGAAGCGAAGCATCATGGAGGCGGACAGGATTGTAGCCAGCGGATTGGCCAGCCCCTGGCCCGCGATGTCCGGCGCGCTGCCATGGCTCGGTTCGTACAGGCCCTTGTTGTTGGCATCCAACGAGGCCGAGGGCAGCATGCCGATGGAGCCTGTGAGCATCGCCGCCTCGTCGGACAGGATGTCGCCGAACATGTTGCCGGTGACGACCACGTCGAACTTCTTCGGCGCGCGCACCAGCTGCATCGCCGCGTTGTCGACATACATGTGTTCGAGCTCGACGTCCGGGTACTGTGCGTGCACCTCGGTCACGATGTCCTTCCAGAACTGGAAGGTCTCGAGCACGTTGGCCTTGTCGACGCTGGTCACCTTCTTGCTGCGCTGGCGTGCGGCCTGGAAGGCGACATGCGCGATGCGCTCGACCTCGGGCCGGCTGTAGCGCATCGTGTCGAAGGCTTCGTCGGCGCCCGGGAAGTGGCCGTCGACCGCCTTGCGGCGGCCGCGCGGCAGGCCGAAGTAGATGTCGCCGGTGAGCTCACGGATGATCAGGATGTCCAAGCCCGCCACCAGTTCGGGCTTGAGGCTCGACGCGTGCGTCAGCTGCTCGTAGCAAAGCGCGGGGCGGAAGTTGGCGAACAGGCCCAGGTGCTTGCGCAAGCCGAGGATGGCCTGCTCGGGGCGCAGCGCGCGCTCGAGCTTGTCGTACTTCCAGTCGCCGACGGCGCCGAACAGCACCGCGTCGGCCGCCTGCGCCAGCGCCAGCGTCGATTCCGGCAACGGGTGACCCTGCGCCTCGTAGGCGGCGCCGCCCACCAGCGCGGTTTCCATCTCGAGCTTCAGGTCGAGCACCCGCAGCACCTTGACCGCCTCGGCGACGATCTCGGTGCCGATGCCGTCGCCCGGCAAGACTGCGATCTTCATGAATCCACCTTCTTCGAATAGCACAGCCGTTGCACCAGCCGGTGCTCGCAGGCCTTGAACAGGACATAGGCGGCCATGCTGAGCACGGCCGTCAGCATCAGCTCGACGAACTGCTGCGCTGCGCCGTCGGTCAGCGCCTGCCAACCATGCTCGGCGATCAGTTCGAGGTTGATCTTGAGCAGCAGGAACAGGTTGTAGGTGCCGGCGCCGAACACCAGGAACGCCGCCACCAGCAGCACGAAGGTCAGCCAGGCCCGCCCGAAGACGACGCGGTCGAGCCAGTCAGCCATCGGTCACAAGGGCGTGCGCGCGAGCCAGGGCCGGCGCGCCAGGCGCTCGGCCTCGAAGGCGCGGATCTTGTCGGCATGGCGCAACGTCAGGCCGATGTCGTCCCAGCCGTTGACCAGGCACTGCTTGCGGAAGGGCTGCACCTCGAAACCGATCTCGCCGCCGTCGGGCTTGACGATCACCTGGCGCGGCAGGTCGATGGTCAGGCTGTAGCCGACGAAGGCCGCCACCTCGTCGAACAGCTTGTCGACCGCCGAAGCCGGCAGCACGATCGGCAGCAGGCCGTTCTTGAAGCAATTGTTGAAGAAGATGTCGGCGTAGCTGGGCGCAATCAACGCGCGCAAGCCGTACTGGTCGAGCGCCCAGGGCGCATGCTCGCGGCTCGAACCGCAGCCGAAGTTCTCGCGCGTCAGCAGCACCGAGGCCCCCTGGTAGCGCGGCTGATTCAGCACGAAGTCGGGGTTAGCCTTGCGCGAGCCCGGGTCCTGCCCCGGTTCGCCCTTGTCGAGGTAGCGCCACTCGTCGAACAGGTTCGGCCCGAAGCCCGAGCGCTTGATCGACTTCAGGAACTGCTTGGGGATGATCGCGTCGGTGTCGACGTTGGCGCGATCCATCGGGGCCACGAGCCCCTTGTGGACGGTGAAGGCTTGCACTGAGAGCGTCCTACTTCTTCTTCGCGGCTTCTTCGATCTTGTCGCCGGCCTTGGAGATGTCCTTGCCCATGCCCTCGATGGTGTTGCAGCCGGCCACGAGCCAGGCCGCAGCCAGAACGACGCCCAACCACTTCTTCATTGCCATGCTCCTCTTGCTCACGAGATACGACGCACGTCGACAAAGTGCCCCTCGATCGCGGCCGCTGCCGCCATCGCCGGGCTCACCAGGTGGGTACGGCCGCCCGCGCCCTGGCGGCCTTCGAAGTTGCGGTTGCTGGTCGATGCGCAACGCTCGCCGGGTTCGAGCCGGTCGGCATTCATCGCCAGGCACATCGAGCAGCCGGGTTCGCGCCACTCGAAGCCCGCCGCCTTGAACACCTCGTGCAGCCCTTCGCGCTCGGCCTGCGCCTTCACCAGGCCCGAGCCGGGCACCACCATCGCCAGGCGCACGTTCGACGCGACGCGCCGGCCCAGGCGCTTGACCACCGCCGCCGCCTCGCGCAGGTCTTCGATGCGGCTGTTGGTGCACGAGCCGATGAAGATCTTGTCGACGCGGATGTCGGCGATCGGCTTGTTCGGCTCCAGCCCCATGTAGACCAGCGCGCGCTCGATCGCGTCGCGCTTGGTCGCGTCCTTCTCGCGCTCGGGGTCGGGCACGCGGTCCTCGATCGAGACCACCATCTCGGGACTGGTGCCCCAGGTCACCTGCGGCACCAGCCTGGAGGCGTCGAGCTCGATTACCCGGTCGAACTTCGCGCCCTCGTCGGACCTCAGCGTGCGCCAGTAGGCTGCCGCCATATCGAACTCAGGGCCGCTCGGCGCGAACGGCCGGCCGCGCACGTATTCGATCGTCTTGTCGTCCACCGCCACCAGGCCGGCACGCGCACCGGCCTCGATGGCCATGTTGCACACCGTCATGCGCCCTTCCATCGAGAGGGCCTGGATCGCGCTGCCGCCGAACTCGATCGTGTAGCCGGTACCGCCAGCGGTGCCGATCTTGCCGATGATGGCCAGCACGATGTCCTTGGCCGTGCAGCCGCGTGGCAACGCGCCGTCCACCTTGACCAGCAGGTTCTTCGCCTTCTTGGTCAGCAGGGTCTGCGTGGCCAGCACATGCTCGACCTCGCTGGTGCCGATGCCATGGGCCAGCGCACCGAAGGCGCCGTGCGTGCTGGTGTGGCTGTCGCCGCACACCACCGTCATGCCCGGCAGCGTAGCGCCCTGCTCGGGGCCGATCACATGCACGATGCCCTGTCGCTTGTCGAGGAAGGGGAAGTACGCCGCGGCGCCGAAGGCCTTGATGTTGGCGTCCAGCGTGACCACCTGCTGCTTGGAGGTCGGGTCGGCGATGCCGTCGTAGCCGCGCTCCCAGTGGTCGGTCGGCGTGTTGTGGTCGGCCGTGGCGACCACCGAACTGGTGCGCCAGACCTTGCGACCAGCCAGGCGCAGCCCTTCGAAGGCCTGCGGGCTCGTCACCTCGTGCACCAGGTGGCGGTCGATGTAGAGGACGGTCGTGCCGTCGTCCTCGACATGGACGGCGTGCTCGTCCCAGAGCTTGTCGTAAAGGGTGCGTGCTGGATTCATGGTCAGGCAGCGATTGTCCCGCAACTCGGCGCGCGGCTGTTCACTGCAGCTCGATGCCCGCCTGCTTCACCAGCTTGGCGTACTTGTCCTTCTCGCTGCGGAAGTACTGCTGCGCGAACTCCGAGGTGCTGACATTGATCGTGTTGCCCTGCTTGGCCATCGTCTCCTTGACCGTCGGGTCGGCGAAGGCGGCGACGACCGCGTCGTGCACGCGCTTGACATCGGCCGCCGCCATGCCCTTGGGGCCGAGGACTCCGAACCAGGCCTCGACCACGTAGTTCGGCGAGCCCTGTTCGGCGATCGTCGGGATCTCGGGCGCGGCCGGCGAGCGCTGCGCCCCGCCCATGCCGATCGCCCGCAGCGCGCCGCTCTTGATGTGCTGCTGCACGCTCGGCAGCGCCAGCGTGCCGAAGTCGATCTGGCCGCCGATCAGGTCGGTCACGAAAGCGCCGACGCCCTTGTACGGGATGTGGCGCGCCTTGGCGCCGATCTCGCCGACGTACTGCTCGCCGGTCAGGTGCAGGATCGTGCCGTTGCCGCCCGAGCCGTAGGTGAACTGGTCCGGCTTGCTCTTGAGCAGCGCGGCGAACTCCTTGTGATCCTTGGCCGCCACCTTGTTCGGGTTGACCACCAGCACGATCGGCGTCGCGCCGACGATCGCGATCGGCGTGAAGTCGCCCGGCATGTCGAACGGGATCGTCTTGAACACGCTCGGGAAGATGACCACGTTGTTCGACACCACCGAGAGCGTGAATCCGTCCGCCGCCGAGCGCGCCAGCGCCTGCAGGCCGACGATGCCGCCCGCGCCCGGCTGGTTCTCCACCACGACGGGATGGCCGAGCGCCTTGGCCAGGGCCGGCTGCGCGGCGCGCGTGATCGCGTCGACGCCCGAGCCGGTGGCGTTGGGCAGGATGAACCGGACGGTCTTCTCGCCCACCTGTGCAAGGGCCGGCACGCACAACAGGCTGGCCGTGGCCAAGGCCAGCACGCGGCGCGGGAGGATCTGCTTGAACGACATGACTTTGTCTCCTGAGGGTGGAGGTGGTCTTCAGGCCACCGAGTGGGATTCGAACAGGGCGTCGATCTCGCCGTCGGGCAGCCCGATCGCGCGCAGCACCTCGCGCGTGTGTTCGCCGCGCTTCGGGGGATTGCGCTGCACGCCCAGGCGCTCGCCGGCCAGCGTGAACGGGAACAGCGTCGTCTTCACCGTCTGCCCGGCGCGCGCGCCGTCGGTGAGCTGGATGTCGGCCAGGCCGCCGGTGGCCAGCAGGTGTGGGTCGTCGAGCAGTTCCTCGGGCTTGCGGATCGGCGCGAAGGGCAGGCCGGCGCCTTCCATCTTCTGCGCCAGTTCGTCGGCGCTGTAGGCCTGCAGGCGTCGGGTGAGATCGGGCAGCAGCGTCGGCCGCGCGCGCACGCGCTCGTTGTTGGTCGCCAGGGCCGGGTCGGCCTTCAGGTCGGCAAAGCCGAACAGGTCGCAGAAGGTCTGCCACTGCGCGTCGCTCACAGCCGACAGGAAGATCTGCCCGCCGTCCTTGACGGTGAAGACGTCGTAGATCGCCCAGGGGCTGATGCGCGCGGGCATCGGCGCCGCGGGCTGGCCGGTGATCGCGTACTGCAGCATGTGCTGGCCGACCAGGAAGATGTTGTTCTCGTACAGCGCCGCCTGCACCTCCATGCCGCGGCCGCTGATGCCGCGCTGGATCAGGGCGCCCAGGATCGCGATCGCGCCGAACATGCCGCCCATGATGTCGTTGACCGACGAACCGGCGCGCAGCGGGTCGCCCGGGCGGCCGGTCATGTAGGCCAGCCCGCCCATCATCTGCACCACCTCGTCGAGCGCGGTGCGGTGGTCGTAGGGCCCGGGCAGGAAGCCCTTCAGGCTGGCGTAGATCAGCTTCGGGTTGGTCTCGGCCAGCGACGCGTAGTCCAGGCCGTACTTGACCATCGTGCCGGGCTTGAAGTTCTCGGCCACCACGTCGGCGCTGCCGCACAGGCGCCGAGCCACCGCCGCGCCTTCGCGCCTGTGCAGGTCGATCTGAATGCTCTTCTTGTTGCGGTTGAACATCGGGAAGAAGCCCGCGCCGGCACCGAGCAGCGTGCGCGTGCGGTCGCCGTCGATCGGCTCGACCTTGATCACCTCGGCGCCCAGGTCCGCCAGCACCATGCCGCAGGTCGGGCCCATCACCATGTGGGTGAACTCGACGACCTTCAGCCCCTTCAGGGGCTGGGGAATCTCATGCGTCATGCCGCCACCGTCTTGGGCAGCCCGGCGCGCCAGATCGCGCCGTGCAGCGGTTCGCCTTCGAGCCATTGCGCGACGCGCGCGCGCAGCGCCATCAGGCGATCGAAGTCCAGGCCCGTGGGCACGCCCATGCTGGCGAACAGGTAAGCCAGGTCCTCGGTCGCGACGTTGCCGCTGGCGCCGGGTGCATGCGGGCAACCACCGATGCCGCCGGTGCAGGCGTCGAAGCGCCGCATGCCAGCCTGCCAGGCCGCGAACACATTGGCCGAACCCAGGCCGCGCGTATCGTGGAAGTGGCCGCAGGCGAGCTTGTCGCCTGCGACCGCGAGGCATTGCTCGAACAATGTCTTCACCTGCAGCGGGTCGGCATACCCCACGGTGTCCGCGAGGCCGATGCGGTCGATGCCGGCGTCCAACGCCGCCTTCAGCAGGCGCAGCACCTCGCTCGGTTCGACGCGGCCCTGGATCGTGCAGCCGAAGGCGGTGGACATACCCACCTCGACCAGGCAGTCCGAGCCTTTGGCGTCGCGCAGGTCCACGATGCGTCTCAAGTCCTCCACCACCTCGTCGGGCGTGCGCTTCAAGTTGGCCAGGCTGTGCGCGTGGCTGGCCGACAGCGGCAGCAGCATCGCGTGCGCGCCCGACGCGATCGCGCGCTCGGCGCCCTTCAGGTTGGGCACCAGCACCGACGGCTTGCAGCCGGGCAGCGTCTTCGCAAACGCCACCAGCTCGGCCGTGTCCGCCAGTTGCGGCATCAGCCGGGCCGGCACGAAGGAGCCGACCTCGATCTCGCGCAGGCCGGCCTCGTGCGCCAGACGCAGCCACTCCAGCTTGTGTGCGGTGGGCAGCACGCGCGGCAGGATCTGCAGGCCGTCGCGCAGGCCGACTTCGCGCACGACGACCGGGGCTGGGGAGAGACTCATCGCGGCACTGTAGCCATGCCGTGAGGCATCATCAACGGTATTTCGGAAGCACCATCATTCCCGATCGGCATGGCAGAGCGCAATACCTTCGACCCCGTCACCCTGCGCCTGTTCGTCGCCGTCTGCGAGGAGCGCAACATTGCGCGCGCCGCCGAGCGCGAGGCCATCGTCGCCTCGGCGGTCAGCAAGCGCATCGCAGCCATCGAGGCCGAGGTCGGTGCACCGCTGCTGGTGCGCGGCCGGCGCGGCATCGAACCCACCGCCGCGGGCCAGGCACTGCTGCGCCAGGCGCGCGAGGTGCTGTCGACGATGGCGCGCATGCACGCCGAGCTGTCCGACTTCGCCACTGGCGCACAAGGCAGCGTGCTGGTGCTGGCCGCGCCTTCGGTGCTGGCCGAGGACCTGGCCGACGACATCGGTGCCTTCCTGAAGCGGCACCCCAAGGTGCGCGTGAGCCTCGACGAGCGCGTCAGCCCGGACATCGTCAAGAGCGTGCGCGAGGGCACCGCCGACCTCGGCGTGCTGTGGGACCTGTCGGACATGGGCGGCCTGCACACCGTGCCCTACCGGCACGACCGGCTGTGCCTGGCCGCGCCGCTGGGTCATCCGCTGGCCCAGCGCAAGCGCATCGCCTTCGCCGAGGCGCTGCCGCATGTCAACGTGGCCGTTGCCCCCGGCGGCATGATGGACCGTCTTCTGCAGCGCGAAGCAGCCCGCCTCGGGCAGCCGCTGGTCAAGCGCATGCAGGTCTCGAGCATGGACGCCGCAGCGCGCATCGTCGCCGCCGGCCTCGGCCCCGCGATCCTGCCGCGCGAGGCCGTGCTGGCCCACTCGGCGGCGCAGAGCCTGGCCCTGGTGCCGCTGACCGACGCCTGGGCGCAGCGCCAGTTCGTGATCTGCCATCGCGCCGACGGCAGCGTGTCGGCGGCGACGCGGCTGCTGGTGGAGGCCTTGCGAGTCGCCGCAGCCGGTCCGCCGACCGGGCGGCCGGGACGGCCGAGACGGCCGTGATACACCATCACCGTGAGCTGCACCTTCGAGCACAAGCCATGAAGCCCGACTGCGCGGTACGCCGCATCGATGCCCTGAACGAGGCCGACGCCCAGGGCCTCGCCGACCTGCTGATCGACTGCGTCGACGGCGGCGCCTCGGTCAGCTTCATGCACCCGCTGACACGCGAACGTGCCCTGCTCTTCTGGCGCCGCATCGGCGAAGGTGCCGCACAGGGCGAGCGCGTGCTGCTGGTGGCCGAGGACGAGCATGGCGTCGTCGGGACCGTGCAGGTGATCCTCGACCAGCCCGAGAACCAGCCGCACCGTGCCGACGTGGCCAAGATGCTGGTTCACCGGCGCGCGCGCCGCCGCGGCTGGGGCGAGCGGTTGATGCAAGCGGCCGAGCGCGAAGCGCAGGCCGCGGGCAAGACGCTGCTGGTGCTCGACACCGCGAGCGCCGACGCCGAGCGCCTGTACGCGCGCTTGGGCTGGCAGCGCTGCGGCGTGATTCCCGGCTACGCGCTGCTGCCGCAGGGTGGCCTGTGCGACACGACCTACTTCTACCGCCAGCTCGGTGCCTGAGCGCCTGGCCGCGCCAAGGGGTCAGCCACCCGCCTTCGCGCGCGCCTCGAGGTCGGCCTTCAGTTCGGCCGGCAGCTTGAGCTGGCGCGCCAGCTCGTCGAGGTAGGCGCGCTCCATCGTCGTCGTGTCGTCGGCGACGATCACGCTGGCCAAGTAGATCTCGGCGGCCATCTGCGGGCTCGTGCTTGCGGCCGCCACCTCGGCGGGCTCGACCGGACGGCGCAACTCGTCCTCGACCCAGCGCCGCGTCGCGGGGTCGGCGTCGAGGCGCTGCAGTTCGGCCTCGACAGCACCGCGCTCGCGCTCGTCCAGGTGGCCGTCGGACTTGGCGGCCGCGATCAGCGCCTTGAGCATCGCGCGGCTGTGGTCCTCGAGCTGCGGCGTGGGCAAGGCTTCGAATGACGGCAGCGCGGGCCGCGTGGCCTGCGGTGCGCCGGCCGCCGCCGCCGGTACGCTCGCCTGCTGCTTGGCCTGCCAGTCGTTGTAGACGCGCCAGGCCAGCGTGCCCAGCGCGGCAACGGTGCCGATCTTCAGCGCCTTGCCGCCAAGGCGGCGGCCGCTGCGGCTGCCCAGCAGCAGCGCGAGTGCGCCGCCGGCCGCCGCGCCAGTGGCGTACTTGCCGAGGTCGCCGGACTGCTTCGCCGTCTCGACCTTCGACACGCCCGACTTCAGCAGCTGTTCGAGAAGATTCTGGATGCTCATGGCCACCTCGGCGCAACGCGCCCGACTTCGATGGAGCGAACTCTATCGCCAGCGCCAGCCTGCTGGCGCATACTGGGCCACGAGCGTGAGCCCTTCGCGGCGCTCGCTCGCATGCCGGGCTACCGCACCCACCAGACGCGCATCGCCATCGATGGCGTCGACGACCTCGTGATCCGCTCGCTGGCCGACCGTCGGCAGTTCCACGACCCGCAGGGCCATGCGGCGCTGCTGGGCATCTCGTCGGCCAGCTGGCCGCTGTTCGGCATGCCCTGGCCGTCCGGCCTGCAGCTCGCGGCCCACCTGGCGGCGCGGCCCGTGCAGGCGGGCGAGCGCATCCTCGAGATCGGCTGCGGCCTGGCCCTGCCCAGCCTGGTGGGCCACCGGCGCGGCGCCGACATGACCGCGAGCGACTGCCACCCACTGGCCGCCGCCTTCCTGCGCGCCAACCTGCGCCTGAACGGCCTGGAGCCGATGAGCTACCGCCATGGGCAGTGGAACGTGCCGGCGCGCGAACGGGCGCGCGACGGCCCGGCCCGCGGCAGCATCGTGCGCGGGCGCTACGACCTGATCATCGGCAGCGACCTGCTCTACGAGCGCGACGCGCGCGGTGGCCTGGCCGCATTCATCGCGCACCATGCCAAGGCCGACGCGCTGGTATGGATCGTCGACCCGGACCGCGGCAACCGCCCCGCCTTCCACCGCGACATGGCCGGTGCCGGCTTCACACGCGACGAGCAGCGGCTCGACCGCGAGGCCGCCGAGGGCGTCGCGGCCTACCGCGGACGCCTGCTCAGCTACCGCCGCGGCCTGTCAGCCTAGGGCGGCGATCACCGCAGGCGGTGCCTGCACCAGCTCGATCAGCACGCCCTCGCCGCCGAGCGGGAACGTCTCGTTGCCCTTCGGGTGGATGAAGCAGATGTCGTGGCCGGCGGCGCCCTGGCGGATGCCCCCGGGCGCGAAGCGCACGCCGTGCGCGCTCATCCACTCGACCGCCTTCGGCAGGTCGTCGACCCACAGGCCGATGTGGTTCAGCGGTGTGGCATGCACGGCCGGCTTCTTGTCCGGGTCCAGCGGCTGCATCAGGTCCACCTCCACCGCGAGCGGTCCGTGGCCGAGTGCGCAGATGTCCTCGTCGACGTTCTCGCGTTCGCTGACGAAGGTGGACTTGACCTCGAGCCCGAGCATGTCGACCCAGAGCGCGCGCAGGCGCTGCTTGTCCGGGCCGCCGATGGCCACTTGCTGCAGACCCAGGACACGGAAGGGCCGGTCGCTCATGTGATCCCCAGTTCGTCGAAGCCGATGCGGTGCGCCTGCAGCACCTGGTTGGTGGTGCCGCGCAGCGACAGGGCCACGCGCTGCGCGGCGAAGTCGATGTCGACCAGGCCGTAGTGCGGCACGGTAACGAGGGGGCCCATGCGATTCGGCCCGTCCTCCTTCGCGTTCGCCCACGGGTGCGTCACGCCGCTGCTCGTCATCTCGTACAGCGGATGCGGCAGCACACCGCCTGCCTCGCGGTAGAGCGCCCCGATGTGCCGGTCACCCGAGACGACCACCACGCCGCGCGCGCCGCTGTCGCGGATCAGCCGGTACAGGCGATCGCGTTCGGCCGGCAGGTTGCCCCAGCACTCCCAGCCATGGCCCTCGACCACGCACTGGATGCTGCTGACGATCACACGCACGTCGGCGCTCTCGCGCAGCCGGGCCTCGAGCCATTGCCACTGCGCGGCGCCGAGCATCGTCTTGGCCGGGTCGGCGTCGGGCAGGTAGCGCTCCCTGCCGGGCGCGCCGCGCTGGTCGGTGACCTTCAGCGGCGAGCGGAACCAGCGTGTGTCCAGCGCGATCACCTGCACGCGCCGGCCGGCGCGCTCGATCCACTGCGCGTGGTACAGGCCTTCGCGTGCGCGGCGCGGGTCATCTGCCGCGACGCGCCAGAAGCGCAGCAGCTCGTCCTTGCTCGCCTGCTTGTGCTCGAACGCCGCGCCGCCGTCGTTCAGCCCGAAGTCGTGGTCGTCCCAGATCGCCAGATGCGGCACGGCGGCGCGCAGGCGCTCGAAGTTGGCATGCTGCGCCTGTGTGTCGTAGGCGCGGCGCAGGCGCGCGATGTCGAACGGCCGCTCGCTGGCGTAGACGTTGTCGCCGGCGAAGACGAAGAAGTCGGGCCTCTCCGCCAGCGCCGCGTCCCAGACCGGCTGCGGCTTGTCCTGGTCGGCGCAGGAGGCCACGCCGATGCGCACACGCGCACCGCGGCCCGCGTCCGCACTCGCGCAGCCGGCCAGCGCCGCCGCGCCGGCAACGATGACGTCGCGTCGCGCCAGCCCGGTCATGCGAACGAAACGATCGGCTGGTCCACCGCCAGGCTCTCGCCCTTCTTCGCCAGCACTTCCTTCACCGTGCCGTCCTGCGTGGCGGTGAGGATGTTCTCCATCTTCATCGCCTCGATGACCGCCAGCTTCTCGCCGGCCAGCACCTTCTGCCCCGGCTGCACCGAGATGTCGGCCAGCAAACCGGGCATCGGCGAGAGCAGGAACTTGGACAGGTCCGGCGGCGCCTTGTGCGGCATCAGCTTCATCAACTCGGCCGCGCGCGGCAGCAGCACCAGGGTCTGGATCGCGCTACCGTTGTGCGCGACGCGGATCGCCAGCGGGCGCTTCTCGCCACCCCGCTCGACCTGCGCCGTGAAGGCCTTGCCGTTGCAGGTGCCCAACATCAGCACCTCGCCGAGCTTGCTCTCGCTCTGGATCGCGAAGTGGCGCTCGCCGATGACGACATCCGCCTTGCCCGCGGTGGCATCGAACTGATCGATGTGCACCGCGTGGTATTCGTGCGCGCCATCGGGCTTGAGCACCACCACCACCAGGTCCGGCAGGCTGGTCGCGCCGTGGCCTGCGATCTGGCCACTGATGCCCATGGCGCGCTCGCGCGCCTTGCGCCGCACGAAGGCTGCCAGCGCCACCAGGAACAGCGGGTCGTCGTGCGCCACGTCGGCCGCCGAGAAGCCCCTGCCGTAGTGCTCGGCGATGAAACCGGTGTTGAAGTCGCCGTCGACGAACTTCGGGTGTGCCAGCAACGCCGACTGGAAGGGCACGTTGCTCGAGATGCCGCGGATGACGAAGGCGTTGAGCGCCTCGCGCATCTTCGCGATCGCGTCGAGCCGGTCGCGGCCATGCACGATCAGCTTGGCGATCATCGAGTCGTAGAACATCGGGATCTCGCCGCCCTCGTAGACGCCGGTGTCGACGCGCACACCGCCGCCCTCGGGCTGCGCCTGCGCCGCCTCCATCGTCGCCGCCGGCGGGCGGAACGTGACCAGGCGCCCGGTCGACGGCAGGAAGTTGCGGAACGGGTCCTCGGCGTTGATGCGGCACTCGAGGGCCCAGCCCTGGCGCGGGATCTGCTCCTGCGTGAACGGCAGCGCCTCGCCGGCGGCCACGCGGATCATCAGCTCCACCAGGTCCAGGCCGGTGATGCACTCGGTAACCGGGTGCTCGACCTGCAGCCGCGTGTTCATCTCGAGGAAATAGAAGCTCTGGTCCTTGCCGACCACGAACTCCACGGTACCCGCGCTCTGGTACTTCACCGCCTTGGCCAGCGCGACGGCCTGCGCGCCCATCGCCTGGCGCGTCTCGTCGCTGATGAAGGGCGACGGCGCCTCCTCGATCACCTTCTGGTGCCGACGCTGGATCGAGCACTCGCGCTCGTGCAGGTAGACCACGTTGCCGTGCGCGTCGCCCAGCACCTGGATCTCGATGTGGCGCGGGCTCTCGACGAACTTCTCGATGAACACGCGGTCGTCGCCGAAGCTGTTCCTGGCCTCGTTGCGGCACGACCTGAACCCTTCGAAGGCCTCCTTGTCGTTGAAGGCCACGCGCAGCCCTTTGCCGCCGCCGCCGGCGCTGGCCTTGATCATCACCGGGTAGCCGATGTCCTTGGCGATCTTCACCGCCTGCTCGGGCGTCTCGATCGCCTCGTTCCAGCCCGGGATGGTGTTGACCTTGGCTTCTTGCGCCAGCTTCTTCGACGCGATCTTGTCGCCCATCGCGGCGATGCTGTGGTGCTTGGGGCCGATGAAGACCAGGCCCTCGTCCTCGACGCGTTTGGCGAACGCCTCGTTCTCCGACAGGAAGCCATAGCCGGGATGGATGGCCTCGGCGCCGGTGGCCTTGGCCGCGGCGATGATCTTGTCGGCGACGAGGTAACTCTCGCGGCTGGGCGCGGGGCCGAGCAACACCTTCTCGTCGGCCAGTTCCACGTGCAGCGCGTCGCGGTCGGCCTCGGAGTACACGGCCACGGTGGCGATGCCGAGCTTCTTGGCCGTCTTGATCACGCGGCAGGCGATCTCGCCGCGGTTGGCAATCAGGATTTTCTTGAACATGCCGGCGCTCACAACGGAATGTTGCCGTGCTTGCGCCACGGGTTCTCGATGTTCTTGTCCTTCAGCATCGCCAGGCTGCGGCAGATGCGCTTCCTCGTTTCGTGCGGCTGGATCACGTCGTCGATGTAGCCGCGCGCGCCGGCCACGAAGGGGTTGGCGAAGCGCGCCTTGTACTCGGCCTCCTTGGCAGCCAGCTTGGCCGGGTCACCCTTGTCCTCGCGGAAGATGATCTCCACCGCGCCCTTGGCGCCCATGACCGCGATCTCGGCGTTGGGCCAGGCGAAGTTGACGTCGCCACGCAGGTGCTTGCTGCTCATCACGTCGTAGGCGCCGCCGTAGGCCTTGCGCGTGATCACGGTCACCTTGGGCACCGTGCACTCGGCGTACGCGTACAGCAGCTTGGCGCCATGCTTGATGATGCCGCCGTACTCCTGGCTCGTGCCCGGCATGAAGCCCGGCACGTCGACGAAGGTCACCACCGGGATGTTGAACGCGTCGCAGAAGCGCACGAAGCGCGCCGCCTTGATGCTCGACTTGATGTCCAGGCAGCCGGCCAGCACCAGCGGGTTGTTGGCCACCACGCCGACCGTGCGTCCTTCCATGCGCGCCATGCCGATCACGATGTTCTTCGCGTAGTCGGGCTGCAGCTCGAAGAAGTCGCCGTCGTCGACCACCTTGAGGATCAGCTCCTTGATGTCATAGGGCTTGTTGGGGTTGTCCGGCACCAGCGTGTCGAGCGACAGGTCGCTGCGGTCGGCCGGGTCGGCGTTGGGCCGCACCGGCACGCCGTCGCGGTTGTTCAGCGGCAGGTAGTTGAAGAAGCGGCGCAGCATCAGCAGCGCCTCGACGTCGTTGTCGAACGCGCGGTCCGCCACGCCGCTGCGGCCGGTGTGGGTCAGCGCGCCGCCCAGTTCCTCGGCCGTCACCTCCTCGTGCGTCACCGTCTTCACGACCTCGGGGCCGGTGACGAACATGTACGAGCTGTCCTTCACCATGAAGATGAAGTCGGTCATCGCCGGCGAGTACACCGCGCCACCCGCACAGGGGCCCATGATCATGCTGATCTGCGGAATCACGCCCGAGCTCATCACGTTGCGCTGGAACACTTCGGCGTAGCCGCCGAGCGAGGCCACCCCCTCCTGGATGCGCGCGCCACCCGAGTCGTTGAGGCCGATCACCGGCGCGCCGACCTTCATCGCCTGGTCCATCACCTTGCAGATCTTCTCGGCGTGCGCTTCCGACAGCGCGCCGCCGAAGACGGTGAAGTCCTGGCTGAACACGAACACCAGGCGGCCATTGATCATGCCGTAGCCGGTGACCACGCCGTCGCCCGGGATCTTGTTGTCGGCCATGCCGAAGTCGACGCAGCGGTGCTCGACGAACATGTCCCACTCCTCGAAGCTGCCCTGGTCGAGCAGCAGCTCGATGCGCTCGCGTGCGGACAGCTTGCCCTTGGCGTGCTGCGCGGCGACGCGCTTTTCGCCACCGCCCTGGCGCGCGGCGGCGCGCTTGTTCTCGAGTTGGTCGATGATGTCGTGCATGGGGACTCCTTGCTGCTCAGTTCTTTGTCTCGAAGCGGTCCAGCAGCGTGCGCGCTGCGACCGTGGGTGCACTGCGCGAGGCCTTCACGTCGGCCAGCGTGTGCGGCAGCGCCGCGCGCACCGCCGGATGCTGGCGGAAGTCGGCCAGCAGGCGCGCATGCACGATGTCCCACAGCCAGGCTTCGCGCTGCCCTGCGCGGCGCGCGTCGAACGCGCCCGTGTCGCGTCGGCGCAGGGCCTCGGCCTGCACGGCCTGCCAGAAGGCGTCGACGCCGGCGCCGGTGACCGCGCTGAGTTTGAGCACCGGCGCGGCATGGTGCTCGCCCCGGCCATGAAAGCCGAACACGCGCAGTGCGCTCGTGATCGTGGCCTGCGCGCGCGTGGCCGCGTCCTCGTCGATGTCGGCCTTGTTGATCACCACCAGGTCGGCCAGCTCCATCACGCCGCGCTTGATCGCCTGCAGGTCGTCGCCGGCGTTGGGCAACTGCAGCAGCACGAACAGGTCGGTCATGCCGGCCACCGCGATCTCGCTCTGACCGACACCGACCGTCTCGACGATCACGATGTCGAACCCGGCCGCCTCGCACAGCAGCAGCGCCTCGCGCGTGTGCTCGGCCACGCCGCCGAGCGCGCCCGAAGTCGGGCTCGGGCGGATGAAGGCCTTGTCGTGCACCGACAGGCGCTCCATGCGCGTCTTGTCGCCGAGGATCGAGCCGCCGGACAACGAGGACGACGGATCGACCGCGAGCACCGCGATGCGGTGTCCCTGCCCGATCAGGTGCAGCCCCAGCGCCTCGATGAAGGTGCTCTTGCCCACGCCCGGCACGCCGGAGATGCCCAGTCGCAGCGAGCGCCCGGTGGAAGGCATCAGTGCGTCGAGCAGCGCATCGGCTTCGCGCCGGTGGTCGGCGCGCGTCGACTCGGTCAGCGTGATCGCCTTGGCCAGCGCGCGGCGGTCGCCGCGCACCAGCTGCTCGGCCAAGCTCGAACTCACGCGCCGACCGCCTTGCGGATCTGCTCCAGCACGTCCTTCGCGCTCGCCGGGATCGGCGTGCCCGGGCCGTAGATGCCCTTGACGCCGGCCTCGTACAGGAAGTCGTAGTCCTGGCGTGGGATCACGCCGCCGACGAAGACGATGATGTCGTCGGCGCCCAGGCGCTTCAGCTCGGCGATGATCGCCGGCACCAGGGTCTTGTGGCCGGCTGCCAGCGTCGACACGCCCACCGCGTGCACATCGTTCTCGACCGCCTGGCGCGCGCATTCCTCCGGGGTCTGGAACAGCGGGCCGATGTCGACGTCGAAGCCGAGGTCGGCGAAGGCCGTGGCCACCACCTTTGCACCGCGATCGTGGCCGTCCTGGCCCAGCTTGGCGATCATCACGCGCGGCCGGCGGCCCTGCGCCTCCGCGAAGGCCGCGATCTCGCCCTTCAGCTTGTCCCAACCCTCCGCACTGTCGTAAGCGGCTGCGTACACACCGGTCACCTTCTGCGTATCGGCGCGGTGGCGCCCCCAGACCCTTTCCAACGCGTCGCTGATCTCGCCGACCGTCGCGCGCGCTCGCACCGCCTGGATGCTCAGGTCGAGCAAGTTGCCCTGCCCGGACTCGGCGCACGCGGTCAGCGCGTCGAGCGCGGCCTTCACTTTGGCCGCATCGCGCTTCGCGCGCAAGGCCTTCAGGCGTGCGATCTGGTTGTCGCGCACCGCGTGGTTGTCGACCTCGAGGATGTCGAGCGCATCCTCCTGCGCCAACTTGTACTTGTTGACGCCGACGATGGTGTCCGCACCCGAGTCGATGCGCGCCTGTTTCTGCGCGGCGCTGGCCTCGATCTTCAGCTTGGCCCAGCCGGAATCCACCGCACGGGTCATGCCACCCATCGCGTCCACTTCCTCGATGATCTTCCACGCCGCGTCGGCCATGTCCTGCGTCAGCGTCTCCATCAGGTAGCTGCCGGCCCACGGGTCGACCACGTTCGTGATGTGGGTCTCTTCCTGGATGATCAGTTGCGTGTTGCGGGCGATGCGGGCCGAGAACTCGGTGGGCAGCGCGATCGCCTCGTCGAAGCTGTTGGTGTGCAGGCTCTGCGTGCCGCCGAACACCGCCGCCATCGCCTCGATCGTCGTGCGCACGACGTTGTTGTACGGGTCCTGCTCGGTCAGGCTCCAGCCCGAGGTCTGGCAGTGGGTGCGCAGCATCAGGCTCTTCGGGTTCTTCGCGCCGAAGCCCTGCATGATCCGGCACCAGAGCGCTCGCGCCGCGCGCATCTTGGCGATCTCGAGATAGAAGTTCATCCCGATGGCCCAGAAGAAGGACAGGCGCCCGGCGAACTCGTCGACGTCCAGGCCCTTGGCGATCGCCGTTTTCACGTACTCCTTGCCGTCGGCCAGCGTGAACGCGAGTTCGAGCGCCTGGTTCGCGCCCGCCTCCTGCATGTGGTAGCCGGAGATCGAGATCGAGTTGAACTTCGGCATCTTGCGCGCCGTGTACTCGATGATGTCCGCCACCACCCGCATGCTCGGCTGCGGCGGGTAGATGTAGGTGTTGCGGACCATGAACTCCTTGAGGATGTCGTTCTGGATCGTCCCCGACAGCTGGTCCTGCGCCACGCCCTGCTCTTCGGCCGCCACCACATACCCCGCGAGCACCGGCAGCACCGCGCCGTTCATCGTCATCGACACGCTCACCTTGTCGAGCGGGATGCCGTCGAACAGGATCTTCATGTCCTCGACCGAGTCGATCGCGACGCCGGCCTTGCCCACGTCGCCGGTGACGCGCGGGTGGTCGCTGTCGTAGCCGCGGTGCGTGGCCAGGTCGAAGGCCACGCTGACGCCCTGGCCGCCGGCGGCCAGCGCCTGACGGTAGAAGCGGTTGCTGTCCTCGGCGGTCGAGAAGCCCGCGTACTGGCGGATCGTCCACGGCCGCACCGCATACATCGTGGCCTGCGGGCCGCGGATGAAGGGCGCGAAGCCCGGCAACGTGTCGGCGTGGGGAAGACCCGCCAGGTCGGCGGCCGTGTATAGCGGCTTGACCGTCAGGCCCTCCGGTGTCACCCAGTTCAGCGCGGCCACGTCGCCGCCGGGCGCGGACTTGGCGGCGGCGCGCTGCCAATCGTCGAGTGTGGGCGTGGTCTTGCTCATGGAGGGCTCCGGTCCAAGGCTTGCATTATCCATAATTATGAATTCAAATCCAGGCCATGTCGGCCGTGCCTTCCGCCGTACCCTCGCTCGCCCGCCGCGCCCTCTACGAGGACGTGGCCGACCGCCTGCGCGCGCAGATCTTCGCGCGCGAGCTCGAGCCCGGCACCTGGATCGACGAGATGAAGCTCGCCGGCGCCTTCGGCATCAGCCGCACCCCCCTGCGCGAGGCGCTCAAGGTGCTCGCGGTCGAGGGCCTGGTGACGATGAAGCCGCGCCGCGGCGCCTACGTGGCCGACATGAGCCGCGACGACGTGGCGCAGATCTACCACCTGCTCGCGCTGCTCGAGTCCGACGCCGCCGGCGAGGTGGCCCGCCACGCCAGCGCCGAGCAACTCGCGCGGCTTCGCACCCTGCACGACCGCTTGGAGAAGCAGGCACGCCAGCGCGACGCCTTCTTCGCCACCAACGAGCGCTTCCACATGGCCCTGCTCGACGCGGCGGGCAACCGCTGGCGCACGCAGATCGTGACCGACCTGCGCAAGGTGATGAAGCTCAACCGCCACCATTCGCTGTTCAAGCAGGGGCGGCTGGCCGACTCGCTGGCCGAGCACCGCGCGCTGATGGCGGCCCTGGAGGCGCGCCAGCCCGAACGGGCCACCAGCCTGATGCGGGCCCATTTCGCGAGCGGACTCGAAGCCGCGGCTTGACCGATGGCCCCGTGCGCGCGCCGCACCGCAGCGACACGATATGCTGCGCGGCCCCGCCGCTCGCAGCGCCCAACCCGACACGAGACCGCCCATGCCCGGCTTGCTTCCCGACGTTGATCCCGATGGCCTGCTGGAGTACTCGGTCGTCTACACCGACCGCGCGCTCAACCACATGTCGCAGCGCTTCCACGGCGTCATGCAGGACATCTCGGCGCTGCTCAAGGAGGTGTACGGCGCACAGTCGGCGATCGTGGTGCCCGGCAGCGGCAGCTACGGCATGGAAGCCGTGGCGCGCCAGTTCGGCGGCAGCAAGCGCGCGCTGATCGTGCGCAACGGCTGGTTCAGCTACCGCTGGACCCAGATCTTCGAGATGTCCGGCGTGGCCGCCGGCATCGAGGTGCTGAAGGCGCGCCGCGCCACACCCGGGCCGACGCAGCCCTTCGCGCCGGCGCCGATCGACGAGGTGGTGGCCGCGATCCGCGCCAGCAAGCCCGACGTGGTCTTCGCCCCGCATGTCGAGACCTCGGCCGGCATGATCCTGCCCGATCAGTACCTGGCCGCGGTGGCCGAGGCCGTGCATCAGCACGGCGGCCTGCTGGTGCTCGACTGCGTGGCCTCAGGCGCGATGTGGGTCGACATGGGCGCCACCGGTGTGGACGTGCTGATCAGCGCGCCGCAGAAGGGCTGGAGCAGCACGCCCTGTGCCGGCCTGGTGGTGCTGTCGGCGCGCGCGCGCGAACGCATCGAGTCGACCACCAGCAGCAGCTTCTCTCTGGACCTGCGCAAGTGGCTGTCGATCATGGAAGCGCACGAGGCCGGCACTGTCGCCTACCACGCCACCTTGCCTACAGACGGCCTGGCGCGCCTGCGCGACGCGATGCGCGAGACCCGGGCCTTCGGCTTTGCGCGGGCCAAGGCGGCGCAGACCGAACTCGGCCAGCGCGTGCGCACGCTGCTCGAAGCCAGGGGCATCCCCAGCGTCGCCGCACCGGGCTTCCAGGCGCCCTGCGTGGTGGTGAGCTACACCGACCACGCCGACTGGCAGAACACCAAGGCCTTCGCGGCCCAGGGCCTGCAGACCGCCGCCGGCGTGCCGCTGGCCTGCGACGAGGGCGCCGACTTCCGGACTTTCCGCGTGGGCCTGTTCGGCCTCGACAAGCTCGGCAACGTCGAGCGCACGGTCGCCACGTTCGAGCGCGCGCTCGCCGCGCTGACCTGAAGCCCCCGGGGACCGCAGTTCACGGCCCTGTCATCGAACTCCTCAATAGTCGGTTGCGATGCGGCCCGGCTCGGGGCCGCGTGTTAGCCGACAACGGCCCGCCACCAGGAGTTCCAGATGAAGGGTTCATCCCATCCCACCAACGACCTTGCCGTCAACCCGTCGACCCACGAGTCGATCCGTGACGTCATCGACCGCGTCGAGCCCGGCCGACGTCGCTTCCTTCAGAGCAGCCTCGGCGCCGCCACGCTCAGCGCCGCCGGTGGCCTGACGCTGGCCGGCCTGTCCGGCACCGTCGAAGCCGTGACGCCCACCCCGGGCGCCGACCCGTCCGGCATCGGCTTCGCGCCGGTGCCCGCAAGCCTGGCCCCCGTCGCCGACCGTGTCACCGTGCCCGCCGGCTACACCGCCGAGCTGTTCGTGGCCTGGGGCGACCCGATCATGAAGGGCGCCGTGCCGTTCAACGGCACGGCTTCAGAGACCGCTGCCGACCAGGCGCGCCAGTTCGGCGCCCACAACGACGGCATGCACTTCTTCCCGTTCCCCAAAGGGCACGACGAGGACGACGACCACCGCGACGGCAAGCGCTGGCAGCGCGACCCGTGGCAGGCCCTGTCCAGCCGCCGCGGCCTGCTCGTGACCAACCACGAGTACACGCACGAGGAGATCCTCCATCCCGACGGCCAAGTCGGCCCGAGCGGCTACACGATCGCCAAGACCCGCAAGTCGCAGGCGGCGCACGGCATCGCGGTGCTCGAAGCGGTCCGGAACAAGGGTCGCTGGACGGTGAACCGCCAGTCGCGCCACGCCCGGCGCATCACCGCCACCACGCCGATGCGCCTGTCGGGCCCGGCTGCAGGTCACCCGCTGCTGCAGGTCAACGCGTACGACGTGACCGACACCGGCAGCTTCCCGACCGGCAAGAAGACCGACGGTCGTTCCGCGCTGGGCACGCTCAACAATTGCGGTCACGGCGTGACGCCCTGGGGCACCTACCTGTCCGGCGAAGAGAACTGGAACGGCTACTTCGGCAGCACCACCGGCACGGTGGACACGTCCGTCACCTCCGAGGTGGGCAAGCTCAATCGCCGCTACGGCCTGTCGGCCACGGGCTTCGGCTATCGCTGGCACACCACCGACCCGCGTTTCGACCTGGCGGTCAACCCGAACGAGCCGAACCTGTTCGGCTGGGTGGTGGAAGTGGACCCGTACGACCCCCACAGCGTGCCGGTCAAGCGCACCGCGATGGGCCGCTTCAAGCACGAGGGGGCCTGGTCGGCGGTGGACGACGACAACCACGTCGCCTTCTACCAGGGCGACGACGAGCGCAACGAGTACATCTACAAGTTCGTCTGCGCGGGCAAGTTCGATCCGCACAAGCGCAGCGCCAACTTCGACCTGCTCGACAAGGGCACGCTGTACGTGGCGCGCTTCAACGCCGACCTGACCGGCACCTGGATCGCGCTGCTGCCCGGCACGCTGGGCACGGATGGCGTGGCCTTGCGCGACAACCCGAACTTCGCGGGCGCCAACGACGCCGAGGTGCTGGCCAAGATCCTGATCAAGACGCGCATGGCCGGCGACGCCGTCGGCGCGACGATGATGGATCGACCGGAGTGGACCGGCGTGCGTCCGCGCGTGGGCGGTTTCAAGGAGATCGAGGCCTACTGCACGCTGACCAACAACAACCGACGCGGCGGCACGCCGGTGTCGGCCAACCTGGCCGACGGTTCCACGGCGGCCGGCAGCGCCCGCCCCGCGGTGGACGCGGCCAATCCGCGCGCCAACAACGTGTACGGCGGGGTGATCCGCTGGCGCGAGAAAGGCCGCTCGGTGCGCGCCACGTCGTTCACCTGGGACCTGTTCATCCAGAACGGCGACACGCGGACCACCCGGGCGCCGCTGCCCAGCAACGACTTCCGCGGCAGCATCGCCGACAGCCCGGACGGCAGCGCCGACTACGGCGCGCCCGACGGCATCTGGTTCGATCGCTACGGCCGGCTGTGGGTGCAGACCGACCAGCAGGGCGACGCCCAGGGCGACTGGGTCAACATCGGCGCCAACAGCATGGTGTGCGTGGACGCGAACACCGGCGCCACCCGCCGCTTCATGACCTCGCCACCCAACTGCGAGGTGACCGGCGTGGTACTCACGCCGGATGGCCGCACGATGTTCGTCGGTATCCAACACCCGGGCGAGGACTCGACCGCGGCCAACCCGACGCAGTTCTCCAACTGGCCCCAGGCGCAGTGGAGCGTGGCGTCAGACGGCGTCACCGCGCTGCCGCCTGGCCGCCCGCGCTCGGGCGTGGTCGTGATCCGCAAGGACGACGGCGGCATCATCGGCACCTGATTGCCGACCGGCGAGGCCCTGCGGGGCCCCGCCTGCGCTTCTTCAGAGGCGCTCGAACACCGCCGCGATGCCCTGCCCGCCGCCGATGCACATCGTGACCAGCGCGTAGCGGCCGCCGCTGCGGTGCAGCTCGTACACCGCCTTGGTGGCGAGGAAGGCGCCCGAGCAGCCGATCGGGTGGCCGAGCGCGATCGCGCCGCCGTTCGGATTCGTCTTGGCCATGTCGAGTTCGAGGCCGCGCGCCACCGCGATCGCCTGCGCCGCGAAGGCCTCGTTGCTCTCGATCACGTCGATCTGGTCCAGGCGCAGGCCGGCCTTCTTCAGCGCCAGCTTCGAGGCCGGGATCGGACCCTCGCCCATGATCTCGTTGGGCACCCCCGCCACCGCGTAGCTGATCAGCCGCGCCAGTGCCTTGTGGCCGTCGGCGGCGGCCTTGGAGGCGTCGGCCAGCACGAAGAAGGCCGCGCCGTCGTTGATGCCCGAGGCGTTGCCCGCCGTCACGCTGCCGTCCTTCTTGAACGCCGGCTTCATCTTGGCCAGCGTCTCCATCGTCGTGCTCGGCTTCACATGCTCGTCGGTGTCGAAGGTCACCTCGCCCTTCTTCGTGGCTTTCACGATCGGCACGATCTGGCTCTTGAAGCGCCCTTCGGCGATCGCCGCCGCAGCGCGGCGGTGGCTCTCGACCGCCAGCGCGTCCTGCTGCTCGCGCGTGATGCCCCACTTGGTGACCAGGTTCTCGGCCGTGATGCCCATGTGGCCGACGCCGAACGGGTCGGTCAGCGTGGCGACCATCGAGTCGATCATCTTCACGTCGCCCATGCGCGCGCCGCTGCGCAGCTGCGGGCTGAGGTAGGCCCCGCGGCTCATCACCTCGACGCCGCCGCCGACGCCGTAGTCGCAGTCGCCGAGCAGGATGTTCTGCGCCGTCGTCACGATGCCCTGCAGGCCCGATGAGCACAGACGATTCACCGCCATCGCCACCGAGTCCATCGGTAGTCCGGCCTGGATCGCGGCGACGCGTGCCACGTAGGCGAAGCGGCTCTCGGTCGGGATCACGTTGCCGACGGTCACGTAGTTGATCGACTTCGGGTCGACGCCCGAGCGCTCGACCGCGGCCTTCATCACCAGGCCGGCCAGCTCGGCCGGCTCCATGTCCGCCAAGGCCCCGCCGAACGTGCCGATCGCCGACCGTGCGGCCCCCAGAACCACCACTTCACGTGTGCTCATCGCTTGCTCCTTGCGCTGACGGGCGCCGGCAGCGCCGGCCCCTCGTTGTGATCGACCGATTACACACCCGGCGCCGGGGTGGCGGCGTTACGCAAGATCAAGCAAGTGAAAACGAGGGGGCCGCGGCCGCTCAGAGCACCAGCACATGGCCGAGCGAGGGGTCGACCTGCCCCTGGGCCAGGCCGCGCATCAGCTCGCCCGCGGCAGCGAGGCCCCGGTGCTCGACCAGACGCAGCCAGGGTTCGGGGCCGCCCAGCGCGTGTTGCACGAAGCGCTGCTGCGCCTCGCCGACGCGGCGGGCCAATTCAGGGGCGCCCCAGCGCTGGGCGCGCACGCGCGCCTGGTCGGGGGCAAAGAAGAAGGTGGGGCGGGCGCCGGGCAGCGGAGCGTCATCGTCCCGCTCGGCAAACTGGGTGGCGCCGATCACCGCGCTGTGGCGCAAGGCGTCGCCCAGCCGGCGGTGCAGGCGTTCGCGTTGCGAGGCGTTGCCCGAGAAGTCGCAGAACACCGTCGGCACGTCGGGCGCCAGCGCTTCGATCTGCGCGTAGTCGAGCAGCGCGTCGTACAGGCCCAGGCGCTGCACGAAGCCCGCGTTGGCCGCCGAGGTGACGGCGATGCACGGCATATCGGCGGCCTCGCGCAGGCACCAGGCGGTGGCGTAGGCGGTCTTGCTCGACGCGCTGGACAGCACGACGCGCTTCGCGCCGAAGCAACGGTTGTCGACCAGAAAGTCGGCCAGCAGGAAGGCCGTGCCGAACAGCGGCTGCATCACGGCCAGCGCGGCCTCGTCGGCGCTGCGATAGCCGGGGTCGGCCGCGCAACGCTGGTAGCGGTTGTAGACCGGGCTCAGCTCGGCGCGGTGCGGCGTGCCGTCGACGAAGGACGCCGGCGACACCCGCTGCGGCTGCAGGTCGACAGTCTCGGCGAGCGGCCAGTAGCCGTACAGGCGCTCGCCGACCGCGAGCTCGGGCAGCGTGCTCGCCACCACCTCGCCATAACCCCACACCGGCACGATGCCCCACTCCGCTTCGCCGCTCGGAAAGAAGCGCCAGTACTGCATGCGCTCACCGAACCGCGCGTAGGTCACGTTGTTGGTGGTCAGCGCGACCCGGTGCACGGCGACACGCACGCTGCCTGGTGGCAGCAGTGCGGGCAACCCGTGCGCGACGAGCCGGCTCGTCGCCGGATCCTGCATCGACGTCAGCAGAGCTTGCCAGTCGCTCACGGCACCGCGCTCAGCGCACCGCCAGGCGGGCGCCGCCAGCGTGCGCGATGACCTCGCCGATCTCGGCCGCGGCGTCGGAGCCGTGACGGCGGAACACTGCGAGCACGTCGGCCACGGACCCTGGATCGCACGAGACGAGCAACCCGCCGCTGGTCTGCGGGTCGGTCAGCAGCGCCTTGTCCTCGGCCGCGAAGCCGCCGGGCAGTGCGACCTCGGCGCCGTAGCCGGCCCAGTTGCGACCCGAGGCGCCGGTGACGAAACCCTGCCCCGCCAGCGCCCGCGCACCTTCGATCAGCGGCACGTGGGCCCAGTCGATCGCCACCGTCACGTCGGCGCCGCGTGCGATCTCGAGCGCGTGGCCGGCGAGGGCGAAACCGGTCACGTCGGTCAGCGCATGCACGCCGGGTAGCGCAGCGAGGTCGGGGCCGGCGGTATTGAGCTTCGTCGTCGTCGCGACCATGCGCGCGTAGCCTTCGGCGCCGAGCCGCTCCTTCTTCAGCGCGGCCGAGAGCACCCCCACGCCGAGCGGCTTGCCGAGCACCAGGCGGTCGCCGGCCCTCGCGTCGGCATTGCGCTTGATCCGCTGCGGGTGCACCAGGCCCATCACCACCAGGCCGTAGATCGCCTCCACCGAGTCGATCGTGTGGCCGCCGGCGATCGGGATGCCCGCCGCCCTGCAAGCGGCGTTGCCGCCTTCGAGGATGCGGCCGATGGTCGCGGTGGACAGCACGTGGATCGGCATGCCCACCAGCGCCAGCGCCATGATCGGCGTGCCACCCATCGCGTAGACGTCGCTGATCGCGTTGGTGGCCGCGATGCGGCCGAAGTCGAACGGGTCGTCGACGATCGGCATGAAGAAGTCGGTCGTCGCGACCAGCGCCTGCTCGTCGTTCAGGCGGTAGACGGCCGCATCGTCCGACGTCTCGATGCCCACCAGCAGCTCGGGCGGCATCGGCAGCGCGTTCGTGCCCTTCAGGATCTCGGACAGCACGCCCGGCGCGATCTTGCAGCCGCAGCCGCCGCCATGCGAGAGCGAGGTCAGGCGCGGTTCGGCGGGCGTCTTGTCGGGAGCGTTCATCGCGAGGCGCGGTCGTGGTGGCGCGGACGATTGTCCGCCACCCGCCGCTGCGCCGGATCACTCCGCCACGAAGACCGCAAACCAGCCGCGCGCATCGGTCCAGGCGCGCGTGCGCGACCAGCCGGCGGTGCGTAGCAGGCCGTCGAAACCCTCGACGCTGTACTTGTACGAGTTCTCGGTGTGGATGCACTCGTCGGCGGCGAAGCTGCGCTCGCCCCCGGGCCAGTGCAGCATCAACGGGCGCCGCGCTTCCAGGTGCATCTCGATGCGCGACTGTGCTTCGTCGAAGAAGGCCACATGGCGCCAGTCGCGCGGCTCGAAGTCGCTGCCGAGCAGGCGGTTGACGTGCACCAGCGCATTGAGGTTGAAGGCCGCGGTGACGCCCTGCGGGTCGTCGTAAGCCGCCTCGAGCACGCGCCGGTCCTTGACCAGGTCGACCCCGATCAGCAGCCGGCCGCCTTGCGCCGCAGCGCGCGCACGGGTCAGCAACTGCAGTGCCTCGGCGGGCGTGAAGTTGCCGATCGACGAACCCGGGTAGAACAGCGTGCGGGGCCCCGGGCCGGCCTCGGGTGGCAGCACCAGCCGCTGCGAGAAGTCCATCGCCACGCCGACCATCTCGAGCGCGGGATGCTCACGCTGCAGGCGCCGCAGCGATTCGCCCAGGTAGTCGGTGGCGATGTCGACCGCAACATAGCGGCTCGGCTGCAGCAGCGGGAACAGGCGCACGGCCTTGGCCCCATCGCCCGCCCCCAGGTCCACCAGCGGCCGGCCGCGGCCCAGCGCGTCGGCAATCTCGGCGCCGCGCGCGGCGAGGATCGACGCCTCGGTACGGGTCGGGTAGTAGACCTCCAGCGCGGTGATGGCCGCGAACAACTGCGAGCCCAGGCTGTCGTAGAAGAACTTGGGCGCGATCGACGCCTGCGGCGCCCGCAGCCCGGCCACGATCTCGGCCCGCGGTTCGGCCGCCTGACCGTCGCGCCAGGACAGCAGCAGCGGCTGGCGCGGTGCGCTGCGCCGCTCGGCAAAGGGCTGTGGGGTCATTTGGTCGAGGGTGTACGCCATCAAGGAAGCTACGTCGAGTCTGACGGTGCATTCCTGACAGCGCCGTGTCAGCAGGCATGCCGAGCCGACGGCAGGCCGGATCCGCACGCCTATCATGGCCGCGATGAACCCCGCCACCTTGGCCCTGCGAGCGCGCTACGAGCGGGTGCGCGCGCAGACCGCCGCGCTGGCCGCCCCGCTGTCCGAAGCCGACGCCCAGGTGCAGTCGATGCCCGACGCCAGCCCGACCAAGTGGCACCTGGCGCACACGACCTGGTTCTTCGAGACCTTCGTGCTCGAGCGCGCCGAGCCAGGCTTCGCGCCGCACCACCCGGCCTTTCGCGTGCTGTTCAATAGTTATTACCAGGGCGTGGGCGAGCAGCATCCGCGGCCGCAGCGCGGGCTGGTCACTCGGCCGGGGCTGGCCGAGGTACTGGCTTACCGGCGTGCGGTCGACGATCGTCTGGCCGGCCTGCTGGCGCGCGACGTGGATGAAGAAGTGCTGTCACTGCTCGAACTCGGGTTGCAGCACGAGCAGCAGCATCAGGAGCTGATCCTCACCGACCTGAAACACCTGCTCGGCTGCAACCCGCTCGACCCGGTCTACCGGCCCGCCGTGGCGGCACCGGCGGGCTCGGCTTCGCCGCTGGGCTGGTGCGAGTTCGACGGCGGCCGGGTCGCGATCGGCCACGACGGACATGGCTTCGCCTTCGACAACGAAGGCCCGCGCCACGACATCCTGCTGCAACCCTATGCCCTGGCCGACCGATTGGTGACGCAGGGCGAATGGCTTGCCTTCATCGAGGCTGGCGGTTACACCGACCCGCGCTGGTGGCTCGCCGCGGGCTGGGACTGGCGCCGCGCGCAGGGCATCGACGCGCCGCTGTACTGGCGCCGCGACGGGTCGTGCTGGTCGGTGTTCACGCTGCATGGCCGCATCGCACTGGGCACCGATGTGCCGGTGGTGCACGTGAGCTACTACGAGGCCGATGCCTACGCGCGCTGGCGTGCCGCACATGATGGCTTGCCCTGCCGCCTGCCGACCGAAGCCGAGTGGGAACACGCGGCGCAGCGCGATGAGGTCGATGGCATCGCGGCAGGCCACTTCGTCGAGTCAGGTGTGCTGCAGCCCAAGGCGGCACCGCCGCCCAAGGGCGAGCCGCGACAACTGTTCGGCGACGCCTGGGAGTGGACGGCCTCGGCCTACCTGCCCTACCCCGGCTACCGGCCCTGGGCCGGCGCGGTGGGCGAGTACAACGGCAAGTTCATGGTCAACCAGATGGTGCTGCGCGGCGGCTCCTGCGCCACGCCGCGCGATCACATCCGGGCCTCCTACCGCAACTTCTTCCCTGCCGACGCGCGCTGGCAGTTCAGCGGCGTGCGGCTGGCGAGGGATCTCTGATCAGCGCTGCGAGATCGCCTTGACGTCGCGGCGCGGGCTGCCGACGTAGAGCTGGCGCGGGCGGCCGATCTTGTACTCGGGGTCGCCGATCATCTCGTTGAGCTGGGCGATCCAACCCACGGTGCGCGCGAGCGCGAAGATCGCGGTGAACAGGCTCACCGGGATGCCGATCGCGCGCTGCACGATGCCCGAATAGAAGTCGACGTTCGGGTACAGCTTGCGCGCGACGAAGTACTCGTCCTCGAGCGCGATCTTCTCGAGCGCCATCGCCAGCTTGAACAACGGGTCGTTGCCCAGGCCGAGCGCGTCGAGCACCTCGTGGCAGGTCTCGCGCATCAGCTTGGCGCGCGGGTCGTAGTTCTTGTAGACGCGGTGGCCGAAGCCCATCAGCTTGGTGCCGCTGTTCTTGTCCTTCACCTGCTTGATGAACTCGCCGATCTTGTCGACGCCGCCGTTCTTCTGGATGTCCTCCAGCATGTTCAGCGCCGCCTCGTTGGCGCCGCCGTGCGCCGGGCCCCACAGGCAGGCCACGCCGGCCGCGATGGCCGCGAACGGGTTGGTGCCCGAGCTGCCGCACAGGCGCACGGTCGAGGTGGAGGCGTTCTGCTCGTGGTCGGCGTGCAGGATGAAGATGCGGTCGATCGCGCGCACGATCACGTCGTTCGGCTCGTAGTCCTCGCAGGGCGTCGCGAACATCATGCGCATGAAGTTCGCGCTGTAGGACAGCGAGTTCTTCGGGTAGATGTAGGGCTGGCCGATGCCGTACTTGTAGGCCATCGCCACCAGCGTGGGCAGCTTGGCGATCAGGCGGATCGCCGAGATCTCGCGGTGCACCGGGTTGTTGATGTCGGTGCTGTCGTGATAGAAGGCCGACAGCCCGCCCACCAGACCGGTCAGCACCGCCATCGGGTGCGCGTCGCGACGGAAGCCGCGCAGGAAGAACTGCATCTGCTCGTTGACCATCGTATGGTTGGTCACGAGCTTCACGAAGTCGTGCTTCTGCTGCAGGTTGGGCAGCTCGCCCTTGAGCAGCAGGAAGCAGGTCTCGAGGAAGTCGCACTGCGTGGCGAGCTGCTCGATCGGGTAGCCGCGGTACAGCAGCTCGCCCTTGTCGCCGTCGATGTAGGTGATGGTCGAGTTGCAGCTCGCGGTCGACAGGAAGCCCGGGTCGTAGGTGAACTTGCCGGTCTGCGCGTAGAGCTTGCGGATGTCGATCACGTCCGGGCCGATCGAACCCTTGTAGATCGGCAGCTCCATGGCCGGCGAGCCGTCGGAGAACGACAGGGTGGCCTTCACGTCGGAGGGGGTCATCATGGTCAATGCCTTTCTGCGGGATTCGGAGTCGCCCTGAGCTGCGCGAGCACCTGGCGGACCTCGGGGCGGTCAAGATCGCCCTCGGGTTCGCGACGCGCCAGCAGCAGGTCGAGCAGGTCGTTGTCGGCCAGCGCCGTCAGGCGTTGCAGGCCCTCGGCCTGGCTGGCGGTGAGCGTCTCCTCATGGCGCCTGAAGAAGCGCTCGATGAACAGGTCGTTCTCGAGCAGGCCGCGGCGGCAGCGCCACTTGAGCTTGTTGAGGTCAGCGCGCTCGAGCATCGGAGTCACACGGCGCGGCGCACCATCAGTTCCTTGATCTTGCCGATCGCCTTGGTCGGGTTCAGCCCCTTCGGGCAGACATCGACGCAGTTCATGATCGTGTGGCAGCGGAACAGGCGGTACGGGTCTTCCAGGTTGTCCAGGCGCTCGGCGGTGGCCTGGTCGCGGCTGTCGGCGATGAAGCGGTAGGCCTGCAGCAGGCCGGCCGGGCCGACGAACTTGTCCGGGTTCCACCAGAAGCTCGGGCACGAGGTCGAGCACGACGCGCACAGGATGCACTCGTACAGACCGTTGAGCTCGTCGCGCTCCTCGGGCGTCTGCAGGCGCTCCTTCTCGGGCGGCGTGTCCTCGTTGACGAGGTAGGGCTTGATCGAGTGGTACTGCTTGAAGAACTGCGTCATGTCCACGATCAGGTCGCGGATCACCGGCAGCCCGGGCAGCGGCTTGAGCACCACCACGTCGGGCAGCGTGCGCATGTTGGTCAGGCACGCGAGGCCGTTCTTGCCGTTGATGTTCATCGCGTCCGAGCCGCACACGCCTTCGCGGCAGCTGCGGCGGAAGCTCAGCGACGGGTCGAGCGCCTTGAGCTTCATCAGCGCGTCGAGCAGCATCCGCTCCGAGCCGTCGAGTTCGACCTCGAGCGTCTGCATGCGCGGCTTGGCGTCGGTGTCGGGGTCGTAGCGGTAGATCTGGAAGGTGCGCTTGGTCATGATGATCAGAAGCTACGGACCTTGGGCGGGATCGATTCGGCGGTCAGCGGCTTGAGGTTGACCGGCTTGTAGTCGAGCCGGTTGCCTTCGCTGTACCAGAGGCTGTGCTTCATCCACTCGGCGTCGTTGCGCCCGTTCGGATGCGCCGGCGTGTCGCCGTAGTCGTTGACGGTGTGCGCGCCGCGGCTTTCCCTGCGCGCCGCCGCCGACACGATGGTCGCGCTGGCGCACTCGATCAGGTTCTCGACCTCGAGCGCCTCGATGCGCGCCGTGTTGAAGACCTTGCTCTTGTCCTTGAGCTGCAGGCCCTTCACCCGCTCGGCGATCGCTGCCACCTTGCGCACGCCCTCGTCCAGGCTGGCCTGGGTGCGGAACACGCCCGCATGCTGCTGCATCGCGTTGCGCAGGTCGTTGGCGACGTCCTGCGCGTACTCGCCCGACACCGTGTTGTCCAGGCGCGCCAGGCGCGAGAGCGCGCCGTCGGCCGCGTCCTTCGGCAGCGGCTTGTGCGCCTTGGCTTCCTTTTTGACCGCGTCGACGATGTGCAGGCCGGCCGCGCGGCCGAACACCAGCAGGTCGAGCAGCGAATTGGTGCCCAGGCGGTTGGCGCCGTGCACGCTGACGCAGGCGCATTCGCCGACCGCGTAGAAGCCGTTGACGATCGCGTTCGGGTTGCCGTTCTTCGGCGCCACCACCTGGCCGTGGATGTTGGTCGGGATGCCGCCCATCTGGTAGTGGATCGTCGGCACCACCGGAATCGGTTCCTTGCTGATGTCGACGTTGGCGAAGTTGTGGCCGATCTCGAACACGCTGGGCAGGCGCTTCATGATGGTCTCGGTGCCCAGGTGCGTCATGTCGAGGTTGATGTAGTCCTTGTTCGGACCACAGCCACGCCCCTCCTTGATCTCCTGGTCCATGCAGCGCGAGACGAAATCGCGCGGCGCCAGGTCCTTCAGCGTCGGCGCGTAGCGTTCCATGAAGCGCTCGCCGCCGCTGTTGCGCAGGATGGCACCCTCGCCGCGGCAGCCCTCGGTCAGCAGCACGCCGGCGTTGTGCACACCGGTGGGGTGGAACTGCCAGAACTCCATGTCCTCGAGCGGCAGGCCCGCGCGCGCCGCCATGCCCAGGCCGTCGCCGGTGTTGATGAAGGCATTGGTGCTGGCCGCATAGATGCGCCCGGCGCCGCCGGTGGCGAACAGGGTGACCTTGGCCTCGAGGATGTGCACCTCGCCGGTCTCCATCTCGAGCGCGGTGACGCCCAGCACGTCGCCGTCGGCGTCGCGGATCAGGTCCAGCGCCATCCACTCGACGAAGAAGGTGGTGCGCGCCTTCACGTTCTGCTGGTACAGCGTGTGCAGCATCGCGTGGCCGGTGCGGTCGGCGGCGGCGCAGGCGCGCTGCACCGGCTTCTCGCCGTAGTTGGCCGTGTGGCCGCCGAAGGGGCGCTGGTAAATCGTGCCGTCGGGGTTGCGGTCGAACGGCATGCCCATGTGCTCGAGTTCGTACACCACCTTCGGTGCTTCGCGGCACATAAACTCGATCGCGTCCTGGTCGCCCAGCCAGTCGCTGCCCTTGACGGTGTCGAAGAAGTGGTAGTGCCAGTTGTCCTCGCTCATGTTGCCGAGCGAGGCGCCGATGCCACCCTGCGCCGCCACCGTGTGCGAGCGGGTCGGGAACACCTTGGACAGGCAGGCGACGTTGAGGCCCGCCTGCGACAGGCGCAGCGACGCCTGCATGCCGGAGCCGCCGGCACCGACGATCACGACATCGAACTTTCTCTTTGCCAACGCTGGCATCACAGTCTCCAGAGCACTTGCACCGCCCAGCCCAGGCAGCCCACCAGCCACGCGATCGTCGCCACCTGCAGCACCAGGCGCACGCCCACCGGCTTGACGTAGTCCATCCACACGTCGCGCATGCCCACCCAGGCATGCCAGCCGAGCGAGACGATGGTCACGAAGGTCAGGATCTTCATCCACTGGGTCGAGAAGATCTGCGCCCAGCGGTCGTAGCCGAGCTTGGCGCCGAACAGCACCTGCACGATCAGCGCCAGCGTGAAGATCGCCATCAGCGCGGCGGTCACGCGCTGGGACAGCCAGTCGCGCAGGCCGTAATGCGCGCCGACGACCAGGCGCTTGGAACCGAAGGTCTTGTTGTCGCTCATGGTCTGCCGCCCATCAGAAGAACAGCTTGAAGCCCAGCACCAGGGTCAGCGCCAGGCTCAGGCCCAGGGTCACCAGGGCCGACAGGTGGCCGAACTCCTTGGTCACCGCATGCGTGGCGTCCATCCACAGGTGGCGCAGCCCGGCGATGAAGTGGTGCAGGTAGGCCCAGATCAGGCCCAGGGTCGCAAGCTTGACCCACCAGGCCGGGAACACCCACAGCCCCGCGGCGTAGGCACTGGTGAAGCGCTCGTAGCTCACCTCGGAGGTCAGGCTCACGTCGAACAGCCAGACCACGAAGGGCAGCAGCAAGAACATCAGCACGCCGCTGATGCGGTGCCCGATCGACACCATGCCGGCCGGCGGCAGGCGGTACTTGACGATCTGGCTGACGTGGATGTTGCGATAGACGGGGCGCGGTTTGTTCTGTGTCGCGGTGGTGTCTGCCATGGTGTTGTTCCGTGCCGGTCTCGCAGTCAAGCCAAACGATTCTATTGCAGCGCAGCAGACACGAGGCTTACGCGAACTTACGCCCCTTCACCGGCCGCCGGCGGGGTGCGCCGCGCCTTCCAGGCGCCGAAGATCGCGATCAGCCCCGGGATGATGATCAGCGCCCAGATGATCTTGCTCAGGTGCTGCTGCACCCAGGGCAGGTTGCCGAACAGGTATCCCGCCAGCGTCAGGCCGATCACCCAGATCAGCGCGCCGACCACGTTGTAGAGCGTGAACTTGACCCGGCTCATCTCCGCCACGCCGGCCACGAAGGGTGCAAAGGTGCGGACGAACGGCATGAAGCGCGCCAGGATGATGGTGATGCCGCCGTACTTCTCGTAGAAGGCATGCGCCTGCTCGAAGGCATGCTTGTTGAAGAAGCGGCTGTGCTCCCACTGCCAGACCTTGGGTCCGAAGTAGCGGCCGACGCTGTAGTTCACCTGGTCGCCCAGGATCGCCGCCACCGTCAGCAGCAGCATCGCCAGTGGCAGGTTCATCAGGCCCGCGCCGCACAGGGCGCCGACGATGAACAGCAGCGAATCCCCCGGCAGGAAGGGCATCACGACGACGCCCGTCTCGGTGAAGACGATCAGGAACAGCAGTGCGTAGACCCAGGCACCGTAGGTCTGCACGAACTGCTGCAGGTGCACGTCCACGTGCAGGATGAAGTCGATCAGGAACAGCAGCGCGTCGGGCATGGCGCGCGATTATCCGGGCGGCGGCGCGGGGGCAGGTCGCGCTGCGACAATCGGCCGCGTGAACGCTGCCCTGCCGCTCTCCCCTGCCGACGCGGCCCGGCGCCCGATCCGCGAGCTGCCCGACGAACTGGTGAGTCAGATCGCCGCCGGCGAGGTGGTCGAGCGGCCGGCCTCGGTGGTGCGCGAGCTGGTCGACAACGCGCTCGACGCCGGCGCGTCGCAGGTCACGGTCAAGCTCGCCGGCGGTGGCGTGCGCCAGATCGTCGTCGAGGACGACGGCCAGGGCATCGAGCGCCACGAACTCGCGCTCGCGCTGCGCCGCCACGCGACGAGCAAGATCGCATCGCTGGCCGAGCTGGAGCGTGTCGCGACGATGGGCTTTCGGGGCGAGGCGCTGGCCGCGATCGCCTCGGTGGCCGAGGTCACCGTCGCCAGCCGCACCGCCGCGGCCGCGCATGCGACACGCCTGGACGCACGCAGCGGCGAGACCGGGCCCGTCGCGCGCACCACCGGCACCACGATCGAGGTGCGCGAACTCTTCTTCGCCACGCCGGCACGGCGCAAGTTCCTGAAGAGCGACGCCACCGAGCTGGCCCACTGCGTCGAAGCCGTGCGGCGCCACGCGCTGGCGCGGCCGGACGTGGGCTTCGCCATCTGGCACGAAGGGCGGCTGGTCGCGCAGTGGCGTGCCGCGGCCGACGCCGCCGCGCGCATCGCCGATGTGCTCGGCGCCGACTTCTTCGCGTCCAGCCTGCCGCTTCAGGCCGGCGCCGGCCCACTGGGCTTGAGCGGCCGCGTCGGAACGCCCGACATGGCCCGCGCGCGCGCCGACCAGCAATACGTGTACGTCAACGGTCGCTACGTGCGCGACCGCGGCGTGGCGCATGGCGTGCGCAGCGCCTTCGACGACGTGCTGCACGGTGCTCGCCAGCCAGCCTACGTGCTCTTCGTCGACATCGATCCGGCGCAGGTCGACGTCAACGTGCACCCGACCAAGATCGAGGTGCGCTTTCGCGACGCACGTGCGGTGCACGAGGTGGTGCGGCGCGCGGTCGAGGCCGCGTTGGCGGTGCCGCGCGCCGCGTCGGCCACCGCGCCGCTGCCGCAA
>JALHQP010000024.1 GCA_022841885.1 Aquincola sp.
CTGTTCGCGCGCGCCGCGGTCGGCGCCGTCGATCGCGCCGACGTCGAGCGCGTGCTCGCGCCCACCGGCGGCCTGCTGTGGTTCGATGCGGAGTCCGATCTCGACGCCGTGACCGCGCTGTCGGGCTCCGGCCCGGCCTACGCCTTCTACCTGATCGAGGCCATGGTGGAGGCGGGCGTGAACATGGGGCTGGCTGCCGACGCGTCGCGCCGCCTCGCGCAGGAGACGCTGGCCGGGGCGGCCGAACTGGCGGCGCGCTCGAGCGATTCGCCGGCGACGCTGCGCGAGCGCGTCACCTCCAAGGGCGGTACCACGCATGCGGCGATCTCCGTCTTCGACGCCAGCGGCGTCAAGGACACGGTGGTGCGCGCGCTGCTCGCCGCGCGCGACCGCGCGCGCGAACTCGGCCGGTAGCAGCGGGCGCCGCTAGGTCGACACCGGGGCCAACGCACGTCGCCGCGCCACCAGGTGGCGCAGCAGCATCGGCACCGCGAGCAAGGCCCCGATCGCGGTCGGCAGCCAGCCTGGGGCGATCAGCAGCAGCGCGGCGGCAAGGCACAGCGCCTGTTCCCAGCGCGTCATCTCGACCAGGAAGAACCTCGACAGCGCGGCGGCCAGCAGTGTGATGCCGAGCACGCAGCCGGCGAAGGTGATCACGAAGTCGGGCCAGGTGAAGCCCTTGGCGACGATCAGCAGCGAGGGCGAGAACACGAACACGAAGGGCACCAGCGCCTTGGCCATGCCGAGTCGGAAGGCCATGTTGCCGGTCTTGAACGGGTCGCTGCCGGCCATGCCGGCGGCCGCATAGGCGGCCAGCGCCACCGGTGGCGTGATGTCGGCCAGCACGCCGTAGTAGAAGACGAAGAAGTGCGCGACCAGCGGCTCGACGCCGAGCTGCACCAGCGTCGGCGCGGCCACGGTGACCATGATGATGTAGTTGGCGGTGGTCGGGATGCCGCAGCCAAGCAGGATGCAGACGATGCCGGTCATCGCGAGCGCGACGAACAGGGTCAGCGCCTGCTGCGTGACCAGCCAGGCCGGCAGCAGCGACACGACGCCGCCCGAGACCGCCTGCGCGGCGCCGGTGATGATGGTGCTGAGCTTGAAGCCCACGCCGGTCAGCGTGACCACGCCGATCACGATGCCCACGGTGGCCGCTGCGGCACCGACCGCCAGCGCGTACTTGGCGCCGGTGCCGAACGCCTCGACAAGCACCGGCAGGCGAATGCGGCCCTCGATCTTCAGCACCTTGACGAGCACGACGGCCGCGACCAGCGTGGCACCGAACAGCGCCAACTTGACCATCTCGTTCTCGATGCCTGCGAACACCAGCACCAGCAGCGCCGCGTGCAGCAGCGCCAGCAGGCCCCAGTGGCGTGCCCCGTTGCCCTCGACGCGCGTCGTGAGGCCGACGATCGCGCAGGAACTGATGCCGGTGAACGCGGCCAGGTAGGGTGTGCGACCGCTGACCAGGATGAAGATCAGCAGCAGCAGCGGGATCAGGGTCGGCCAGCGCGCCTTGAAACTGTCGCGCAGCTTCGGCATCTCCTCTTCGGTCAGGCCGCGCAGGCCGTAGCGCTTGGCTTCGAAGTGCACCTGCATGAACACGCCGAAGAAGTGCATGAAGGCCGGGATCGCGGCCGCGGCGATGATGGTCGAGTACGGCAGCGACAGGAACTCGATCATCAGGAAGGCCGCCGCCCCCAGCACCGGCGGCGTGATCTGGCCGCCGGTGGACGAGGCGGCTTCCACCGCGCCGGCGAACTCGCGCTTGTAGCCGACGCGGATCATCGCGGGGATGGTCAGCGAGCCCACCGTCACCGCGTTGGCCACGCTCGAGCCCGACAACATGCCGAACATCGCTGAGCCGAACACGCTGACCTTGGCCGGCCCGCCGGCATAGCGCCCGGCAATGCTGGAGGCGATGTCGAGGAACAGTTGACCCAGGCCGATGCGCGTGGCCAGCACGCCGAACAGCACGAAGTGGAAGACGTAGGTCGCCACCACGCCGACAGCGACGCCGTAGATGCCCTGGCTGGTGAGGTACTGGTGGTTGACGAGCTGGCTCCAGCTCGCGCCCGCGTGCTTGAGCAGGCCGGGGAAGGCCGGGCCGGCCATCGCGTAGGCCATGAACAGGATCGCGATCAGCGGCAGCGGCCAGCCCATGCTGCGCCGCGTCGCCTCGAGCAGCGCGACGATCAGGACCGTGCCCATCACGACGTCGATCGGCAGCGGGTTGCCGACGCGGAAGGTCAGGTCCTCGAAGATGTACGGTATGTAGAGCACCGACGCAGCCACGGCCGCGGCCAGCACCCAGTCGAACCAGGGCACGCTGCCCGGTGCGTGCCACCGGTGCGCCGCGTCGCGCTCGAGCAGCGACCTGCGGTGCGGGAAGACGAGGAAGATCAGCCCCAGCACGAAGGCCAGGTGCACGCCGCGGTGCGTCACCTCCTGCAGCAGGCCGAAGCCCGCGGTGTAGTAGTGGAAGGCCGACAGCGCGATCAACAACGCGCCCACCAGCGTGGCCGCCCACGCGGCCAGCGGCCGGAAGCGCATCTCGGGGTCGAACTTCTGTTCGAGGGCCAGCAGATCCTTGTCGTCGGGCAGGGCGGTGCTCATCGGGTGGGGCGGTCAGAAACGAGAAGGGGCAGCGTTGCCGGCTGCCCCCTGCGTTGGTGCGCAGCGGCCCTTACTTCAGCAGGCCCGCTTCCTTGTAGAACTTCTCGGCACCCGGGTGGAACGGGATGCCCGCGCTCTTGACCGCGTTCTCCTTGGTGATGAACTTGCCCTTGGCATGGCCGGCGGCCAGCGCCTTCTGCGCCGGGTCGCTGAACAGCGCCTTGGTGATCTCGTACACCGTGTTCGCATCGGCCTTGTCGCCGGTGACCCACTGCGCGCCGACCGCCAGCGTCTTGACCTGGCCGACGCCCTTGTAGGTCTCGGCGGCGATGGTGTCGTCGGAGAAGAAGGGGCTCGACTTCTTCAGCGCCTCGGCCGCAGCACCCTCGATCGGCAGGATGTCGATGCCGGCGCCCGAGGAGGCCAGTTCGGCAATGGCGCCGGCCGGGGCGCCGCCGGTGAAGAAGAAGGCGTCGAGCGAGCCGTCCTTCATCTTGTCGCCGGCCTGGTTGGGCTTGATGTACTCGGGCTTGAGGTCCGACTCCTTCAGGCCGTAGGCGGCCAGGATCGCCTTGGCGTTGACCAGGGTGCCCGAGCCGGGCTCGTCGAGCGCGACACGCTTGCCCTTCAGGTCGGCCACGCTCTTGACGCCAGAGCCCTTGCGCACGACCACGTGCACGCTCTCCGGGTAGAGGTTGGCGATCAGGCGCAGGCCCGGCACGTTGGGCTTGCCTTCGTACAGGCCGGTGCCCTTCTGGGCCCAGGTGGCGACGTCGGACTGCGAGAAGCCGCTCTCCATCTGGCCGCCGGCGATGGCGGTGACGTTGGCCACCGAGCCGTTGCTGGCCTGCGCGGTGACGATGATCTTGCCTGGCTGGCTGACCGCGTTGGCGATCGCGCCGCCGACGGGGTAGTAGGTGCCGGCGGTGCCGCCGGTGCCGATGCGGAAGAACTGCTGGGCGTGGGCGCCGCCGACGGCGGCCGCGAGGGCCAGCGAGACGGCGAGGAGGCGGATCGGTTTCATGGGTCGCAGGCTCCAGGGAACGGTGAGAAGAGGCCGAGTATCGCCCCGTCCCCGTACCGCGAGACTCCCTGCAACTACCGAGCCAGCAGGTCGATCGCGGTGGCGGCGAACAGCGCGGCCCCGACCCAGTGATTCAGGCGAAAGGCCTTGAAGCAGCCCTCGCGCGAGCGGTCGCGGATCAGCCACAGGTGCCACAGCGCCTGTGCCGCCGCGACCACGACGCCGACGAAGAACCAGCGCCCGAGCCCGAGCAGGTCGCCGAGCCAGGCCCAGCTCGCCAGGTGGATCGCGTAGAACGCGGCCACGCCGGCTACGTCGAAGCGGCCGAGCGTGATGGCGCTGGTCTTCATGCCGATGCGCAGGTCGTCGTCGCGGTCGACCATTGCGTATTCGGTGTCGTAGGCCAACACCCAGAACAGGTTCGAGGCCATCAGCGCCCAGGCGTACCAGGGCACGGCCGAGAGAGTCCAGGTCGTGCCGCCCTGTGCGGCGGCGAAAGCCATCGGGATGCCGAACGAGAACGCGATGCCCAGCACTGCCTGCGGCATCGACACGAAGCGCTTGGCGTACGGATAGATCAGCGTGATCGCCAGCCCGAAGAACGAGAGCAGGATGGTCGGCGGGTTGGTCGTCAGCACCAGGCCGAAGGCGGCGAGCGCCAGCACGGCACCGAGCGCCAGCGCGTCGCGCACCGAGACCTTGCCGCTGGTAACCGGGCGCTCGGCGGTGCGCTTGACGTGGCGGTCGAACTCGCGGTCGGCCACGTCGTTGACGCAGCAGCCGGCGCTGCGCATCAGGATCGTGCCGAGCACGAACACCGCGACCAGATGCCAGCCTGGAAAACCGTCGGCCGCGATCCACAGCGCGCTCAGCGTGGGCCACAGCAACAGCAGCCACCCCGCCGGGCGGTCCCAGCGGATCAGGTCGAGCCAGAGTTGCAGGCGGCCGGACATCGACCCTCCTCAGTCCGAGGCCTTGTGGAACACCAGCCCGGCATGCTCGCGCATCGTGTGGAACTTGATCTTCGGCCAGTTGGCCTCGATCGCGCGCAGCTCGGGCGCGTACTCGACCAGCAGGGTCGGTGCGTCCACCGCGTCGTAGGCGACGCGATGTGCGTTGGTGTCGATGAAGCGCTGCAATTCCTTCTCGCCGCCGTCGGCCGGGTCGCAGGTGACCCAGCGCGCGATCTGGAAGCGCGAGCCGGTGACCCGTGCCTTGCAGCCGTATTCGTGCTCGAGGCGGTGCGCGACGACCTCGAACTGCAGTTGACCGACCGCACCGAGCAGCAGCACCGAGCCGGCCACCGGGCGGAAGACCTGGATCGCGCCTTCCTCGCCAAGCTGGGTCAGGCCGGCCTTGAGCTGCTTGGTGCGCAGCGGGTCGGCGACTTCAACCGAACGGAACATCTCGGGCGCGAAGAAGGGCAGCCCGGTGTACTGCAGCGCCTCGCCCTCGGTCAGCGTGTCGCCGAGCTGCAGCACGCCGTGGTTCGGGATGCCGATGATGTCGCCGGCAAAGGCCTCGTCGAGCAGCTCGCGGCGCTGGCTCAGGAAGCTCACCACCGTGTTGGGCCGCAGCTCCTTGCCGGAGCGCACCACCTTCAGCCGCATGCCGCGCTCGAAGTGGCCGCTGGCCACGCGCACGAAGGCGATGCGGTCGCGGTGGGCGGGATCCATGTTGGCCTGGATCTTGAAGACCACACCGCTGAACTTGGGCTCCTCGGGCTGGACCTCGCGCTGCATCGCACGCCGCGGAGACGGCGGTGGCGCAAGATCCACGAGCGCGTCGAGCACTTCCTTGACGCCAAAGTTGTTGATCGCCGAGCCGAAGAACATCGGCGTCTGGTGGCCGTCGAGGAACTGCGCCTCGTCGAAGGCGGGCGCGGCGTGTTGCACCAGCTCGATGTCGTGCTTGGCATGCTGCCACTCGGCGCCGAAGCGCTCGGCGTAGGCCGGGTGGTCCAGGCCCTGCAGCATCTCGTCGGCGTCGTGGTGGCGGTCTGCGCCAGGCGAGAAGACGCGCATGCGCTGCTCGCGCAGGTCCATCACGCCGTGGAACCGCTTGCCCATCCCGACCGGCCAGGTGAAGGGCACGACCGCCATGCCGAGCTCGCGCTCGATCTCGTCCATCAGCGCCAGCGGCTCCTGCACCTCACGGTCCATCTTGTTGACGAAGGTCAGGATGGGCGTGTTGCGTGCGCGGCAGACCTGCAGCAATCGCCGCGTCTGCGGCTCCACGCCGTTGGCCGCGTCGATCACCATCAGTGCCGCGTCCACCGCGGTCAGCACGCGGTAGGTGTCCTCGGAGAAGTCCTGGTGGCCCGGCGTGTCGAGCAGGTTGATGACGCAGTCGCGGTACTCCATCTGCATCACCGAGCTGGCCACCGAGATGCCACGCTGCTTCTCGATCTCCATCCAGTCGCTGGTGGCGTGGCGCGCGGCCTTGCGCGCCTTCACGCTGCCGGCGATCTGGATCGCGCCCGAGAACAGCAGCAGCTTCTCGGTCAACGTGGTCTTGCCCGCGTCGGGGTGGGAGATGATGGCGAAGGTGCGGCGGCGCCGCACCTCGGTGGCGATATCGGACATGGTGCGATTATCCCGGCCGCGATGCCCGAGCTTCCCGACATCAGCGTCTACGTCGAGAGCCTCGCCGCCAAGCTGCGCGGCGACCGGCTGCAGCGCGTGCGCATCGCCAACCCTTTCCTGCTGCGCAGCGCCGTGCCGCCGATCGCCAGCGCCGAGGGCAAGGCTGTGGCCGGCATCGAGCGGCTGGGCAAGCGGGTCGTGATCGCGCTGGAAGGCGACCTGTTCCTGGTGCTGCACCTGATGATCGCCGGCCGCTTGCACTGGCACGCCGGCGGCGCGAAGCCGCCGGCCAGGACGGCATTGGCGGTGTTCGAGTTCGGCAGCGGGGCCCTGGCGCTCACCGAGGCGGGAACGCAGCGCCGTGCGTCATTGCACCTGGTGGCCGGCCGCGACGGCCTCGGTGCGATGGACCCCGGTGGCATCGATGTCATGCGCTGCGCGCCAGACGAGTTCGTAGCCCGGCTGCTGGCCGAGAATCACACGCTCAAACGCTCGCTCACCAACCCCACCCTGTTTTCCGGCATCGGCAACGCCTACTCGGACGAGATCCTGCACCGCGCGAAGCTGTCGCCAGTGGCGCTGACTCGCAGCCTCGACGCCGCGGCGGCGCAGCGCCTGCTCCAGGCGACGCGCGCCGTGCTCGCCGAGTGGACCGCGCGCCTGCGCGCCGAAGCCACTGCGCACGCCGGCTGGCCGTCGAAGGTGACGGCCTTCCACCCCCAGATGGCCGTGCACGGCCGCTACGGCGAACCCTGCCCGGTCTGCGGCAGCAAGGTCCAGCGCATCGTGCACGCCGCCAACGAGACCCACTACTGCGCGCGTTGCCAGACGGGTGGCAAGCTGCTGGCCGACCGCGCGCTGTCGCGCCTGCTGCACGCGAGCTGGCCCCAGCACATCGACGACCTGGAGAAGTGAAGGCTCAGACGAGCGACGGCCACAGAACTGCGCAGACGTGGCAGCTGCTGCCAGCCAGCGCGAACAGGTGCCAGACGAAGTGGCCGAAGCGCAGCGAGGCGTCGAACACGAAGAATCCCGCGCCCACCAGGTAGGCCAGGCCGCCGCCGAGCAGCCAGGCCAGCGCAGTGCCGTCGATCTGGCGCAGGTCGGGCCACAACAGCAGCAGCGCGACCCAGCCGAACAGGATGTACAGGCCGGTCGACAGCCGTGCGCTGGTCAGGCGCCGCCGCAGCTTGAGCGCGGCGCCGGCCAGCGCCAGGGCCCAGATCAGCGCGCAGGTGGCCGCGCCCGCCGTGCCGCCGAGCAGCCCTAGGGCAAACGGCGTCGCGCTGCCGGCGATGAAGAGGTAGATGGCGGCGTGGTCGACCGCGCGCGCCCACAGCTTGGCCCGACCCGGCGGCAGGCCGTGGTACAGCGCGGAGGCGCCGTACTGCAGGACCATGGTCGCGACGAACAGGCCCATCGCTGCCACGCCGCGCTGACCGCCCTGCTGCAGCGCCGCCTGCGCCAACCAGGGCCAAGCCGCGAAGGCCAGCAGCACGCCGGCCGCGTGGCTGGCGGTGTTGGCCCATTCTTCGTGGCGGGACTGGTTGCGGGTGACCATGGCCCGCAGTGAACGCCTCGCGCGGCCACGCGGCATCCCCCCGAAGGAGGCAGCCTCCCCCGGCTGGGGGAGGCCTGGGGAGTGAATACTGCGCGGCGCCTTACTCTTCGAGGAGCGAACGCAACATCCACGCGGTCTTCTCGTGGATGTCCAGGCGCTGCGTCAGCAGGTCGGCGGTGGGCTGATCGTCGGCCTTGGCGGCGAGCGGGAACACGTTGCGCGCGGTGCGGGCCACCGCCTCGTGGCCTTTGACCAGGATGCGCACCATCTCCAGCGCCTTGGGCGGCTCGGCCGGGGCGTCGGCGATCGAACTCAGCTTGCCGAACTGGCCGTAGCTGCCCGGCGCCGCATGGCCGAGCGAGCGGATGCGCTCGGCGATCGGGTCCACGGCGTTCCACAGCTCGGTGTACTGGGCCATGAACATCGCGTGCAGCGTGTTGAACATCGGCCCGGTGACGTTCCAGTGGAAGTTGTGCGTCGTCAGGTACAGGGTGTAGGTGTCGGCCAGCAGCTTGGACAGGCCGGCGGCGATGGCCGCGCGGTCCTTCTCGCTCATGCCGATGTTGATCGCCGGCGCGCCGGTCGGTTTGTTCTTGGCCATGGGGTCCTTTCTCAGGCGAGGTCGAAGCGGTCCAGGTTCATCACCTTGGTCCAGGCTGCGGCGAAGTCTTGCACGAACTTCTCCTTCCCGTCCGCGCTGGCATAGACCTCGGCGTAGGCGCGCAGCACCGAGTTGGAGCCGAAGACCAGGTCGTTGCGCGTGGCGGTGTACTTGACCTGGCCGCTCCTGCGGTCCTTGCCTTCGAAGACCTCGGCGCTGGCGTCGGTGGCCTTCCACTGCGTGCCCATGTCGAGCAGGTTGACGTAGAAGTCGGTCGTCAGCGCACCCACCTTGTCGGTGAACACGCCATGCCGGCTGCCGTCGGCATTGGTGCCGAGCACGCGCAGGCCGCCGACCAGCGCGGTCATCTCGGGCGCGGTCAGGGTCAGCCTCTGGGCCTTGTCGATCAGCATGGCCTCGGTCGGCGTGCCGTCCTTGCCGCGGCCGAAGTTGCGCAAGCCGTCGATCACGGGCTCGAGCATGGCGAAGGACTCGACATCGGTCTGGGCCTGCGTGGCGTCCACGCGGCCCGGCGCAAACGGCACCTCCACCGCCACGCCGGCGGCCTTCGCGGCCTGCTCCACGCCCACCACCCCGGCCAGCACGATCACGTCGGCCAGCGACAGCTTGCCGCTGGCCTTCTGGACGTCTTCCAGCTTGGCCAGGGTCCTGAGCACGGGCTGGTTGATGGCCCAGTCCTTCTGCGGCGCCAGGCGGATGCGCGCACCGTTGGCGCCACCGCGCTTGTCACCGCCACGGAACGTGGAGGCCGAGGCCCAGGCCACGGACACCAGCTCGCCGACCGACAGGCCGGAAGCGGCGATCCTGGCCTTGACATCGGCGATGTCGGCGGCCGTCGGCTTGAGCGTGGCGGCAGGCAGCGGGTCCTGCCAGATCAGGTCTTCCTTCGGCACCTCGGGGCCGAGGTAGCGCGCCTTGGGGCCCATGTCGCGGTGGGTCAGCTTGTACCAGGCGCGGGCGAAGGCTTCGGCGAAGGCCTGCGGGTCCTCGAGGAAACGCTTGGAGATCTTCCCGAACTCGGGGTCGAAGCGCATCGTGAGGTCGGTGGTCAGCATCCGGGGCTTGTGGAACTTGCCCTTCACATGCGCGTCCGGAATGACGTCCTCGGCGTTCTTGGCCACCCACTGCTTGGCACCGGCGGGGCTCTTCTCCAGTTCCCACTCGTACTTGAACAGGTTCTCGAAGAAGTTGTTGCTCCACAGGGCGGGCGTCTTGGTCCAGGTCACCTCGATGCCGCTGGAGATGGTGTCCTTGCCATGGCCGCTGCCGAAGTTGCTGTTCCAACCCAGGCCCTGGGCCTCGATGGAAGCGGCTTCGGGCTCAGGCCCCTTGTGCGACTCGGGCGCAGCACCGTGGGCCTTGCCGAAGGTGTGGCCGCCGGCAATCAGCGCGACGATCTCCTCGTCGTCCATGGCCATGCGGTAGAAGGTCTCGCGAATGTCCTTGGCCGCCAGCATGTAGTCGCCGCTGGCGTTGGGGCCTTCGGGGTTCACGTAGATCAGGCCCATATGGGTCGCGCCGAAAGGCCCGCCGAGCTCGCGCTTGTCGCCGATGCGCTCCTTGGCGTCCACGCCCAGCCACTTCATCTCCGGGCCCCAGTTCACGTCGAGGTCCGGTTCCCAGACGTCTTCACGGCCACCGGCGAAACCGAAGGTGCGAAAGCCCATCGACTCCAGCGCCACGTTGCCGGCGAGGATGAAGAGGTCGGCCCACGAGATCTTCTGGCCGTACTTCTGCTTGATGGGCCAGAGCAGGCGGCGCGACTTGTCGATGTTGACGTTGTCTGGCCAGGAGTTCAGCGGTGCGAAACGCTGCTGCCCACGGCCGCCGCCCCCACGGCCGTCGATGGTGCGGTAGGTGCCGGCCGCGTGCCAGGCCATGCGGACCATCTGCGGGCCGTAGTGGCCGAAGTCGGCCGGCCACCAGTCCTGGCTGTCGGTCATCAGCTTGACGAGGTCGGCCTTGAGCGCCTTGTAGTCGAGCGACTTGAACGCTTCGGCGTAGTTGAACTTCTCGCCCAGCGGGTCGGACCTGTTGCCGTGCTGGTTCAGCAGGTCCACGCGCAGCTGGTTCGGCCACCAGTCCGTGTTCGTGGTGCCACCACCGGCGGCGTGGTGGAACGGGCACTTGGCTTCGGCGCTCATGCGGGGACTCCTCGTAGGACGTGGCGGGAGTCCGAAGGTTAGAAAGCCGGCCGCTGTGCGTCCAGACAAAACCCTTGAGCGCCGCGATAGGCGGCCTCAACCGAGAACTCAGCCGAGAAAGCGGCGCCGGTACGGGGGCGGCAGGTCGGCCAGGTTCAGCATCAAGGGCAGGTCGGCGGTGTTGAACCCCGGGTCCCAGGCCGGCGCGCCGAGCACCTTGGCACCGCAGTTCAGGTAGCCCTTGATCAGCGGTGGCGGCTCCACCGCGAGGTCGTTGCGCAGGCCGTCCACCGGCAGCGGGCAGCGCGCGCGCACGCGCCACTCGATCGGCGCCAGGTGCGTCGCTTCGAGGCGGCGCCACAGGCTGGCTGCGTAGTGGCCGCCGTCGCGCATCGGCACGCTGGCGCAGCCGATCATGCGGGTCAGGCCGTTGCGCTGCATGAAGCCCGCGAGCGCACCCCACAGCATCAGGATCGCGCCGCCGTGGCGGTGGTCGGGGTCGATGCACGAGCGGCCGAGCTCGGCCAGCGTCGGTCGCAGCGGTGCCAGGATCGACAGATCGAACTCCTCGCCGCTGTACAGGCCGCCGACGCGGCGCGCGGCCGCCGGCGTCAGCACGCGGTAGGTGCCGACGACGCGCGCAGGCTCGTCGTCGGTGGCCGCCGAGCGTACCAGCAGGTGCTCGCAATAGGGGTCGAACAGGTCCGCGTCGTGGCCCGGCGGCGTGCCGCGCGGCGGGCGCAGCGTGGCGCCCATCTCTTCGACGAAGACCCGCCAGCGCAGGCGCTGCGCGGCGCGCAGGTCGTCTTCGTGGCGCGCCCACACCGCCTCGAGGCGCGGCGAGCGGCGGGCGAGCTCGGGCGGCGCGGCGCGAATCGCATCCAGCGCTTGGGTCGGCAGGTCGTTCAGCTTCATGGCCCGCCAGCGTGCCGGCGGCGCATGACGCGGCCGTGAAGCGCGGATGAACCCGCCGTGACAGCGAAGGCTACTGCGACAGCCGGGTCATGCCCGGCAACTCGCAGGCGTAGACCGCGTTGCGCAGCGCCGCGATCGCCTCGTAGCGCGTGAAGGTGCGGCGCCAGGCCAGCACGACGCGGCGTGTCGGGATCGGCTGGTCGAAGGGGATGTACTTGACCAGGCCCGGGTCCTTCGGCACTGACAGCTGCGGCACCACGGTGATGCCCATGCCCGAGGCCACCATGTGCTTGATCGTTTCGAGCGACGAGCCCTCGAAACTCTTGCGGATGCCCTCGGCGTCGCTCGAGAAGCGCGCGAACTCGGGACAGACCTCGAGCACATGGTCGCGAAAGCAGTGGCCGGTGCCCAGCAGCAGCATCGTTTCCTGCTTCAGCTCCTCGGCGCTGATGCTCTTGCGCTTGGCCAGCGGGTGGGCCTTGGGCACGGTGACGACGAAGGGCTCGTCGTACAGCGGCGCGATCGCCAGCCCTGTGTCCGGGAAGGGCTCGGCCATGATCGCGCAGTCGAGGTCGCCGGTGCGCAGCATCTCGAGCAGCTTGACGGTGAAGTTCTCCTGCAGCATCAGCGGCATCTGCGGCGTCATCTCGATCGCGTGGCGCACCAGCTCCGGCAGCAGGTAGGGGCCGATGGTGTAGATGATGCCCAGCTTGAGCGGCCCGCTCAGCGGGTCCTTGCCGCGCTTGGCGATCTCCTTGATCGCCGCGGCCTGCTCGATCACGCTTTGCGCCTGGCGCACGATGGCGTCACCCAGCGGCGTGACGCTGACCTCGTTGGCGCCGCGCTCGAAGATCTTGACGTCGAGCTCTTCCTCGAGCTTCTTGATCGCCACCGACAGCGTCGGCTGCGACACGAAGCAGGCCTCGGCCGCGCGGCCGAAGTGCTTCTCGCGGGCCACCGCGACGATGTAGCGCAGCTCGGTCAGGGTCATGCGGGCGAGGATATCGCAGCGCTGTCGACCTGGCCTCAGGCTTTCAGGTAGTCCACCCGCGACGCGAGCCAGCGCTCGACATGGGCAGCGGCCGCCTGCGGATGCGCGGCCAGCAGGCGTTCGGCAGCCGCGCGCGCACGCGCGATGAGGGTCGTGTCCTGCAGGTCGGCAAAACGAAGCAGCGCATCGCCGCTCTGGCGTGCGCCCATGAACTCGCCAGGTCCTCGGATCTCGAGGTCGCGGCGCGCGATCTCGAAGCCGTCGGTCGTCTCGCTCATCGCGCGCAGGCGGTCGCGCGCGGGCGGCGACAGCGGCGGCGTGTACAGCAGCACGCACACCGAGGCCACCGCGCCGCGGCCGACGCGGCCGCGCAGCTGGTGCAGCTGGGCGAGGCCGAAGCGCTCGGCATGCTCGATCACCATCAGGCTGGCGTTGGGCACGTCGACGCCGACCTCGATCACCGTGGTGGCCACCAGCACCTGCATCGTGCCGTCGGTGAAGAGCGACATCACCGCCTGCTTCTCGCCGGCGGCCATGCGGCCATGCAGCAGGCCGACCATGGCGCCGGGCAGCGCCGCCGTGAGCTGCTGGTGCGTCGCGGTGGCGTCGCGCAGCTCGATCGCCTCGCTCTCCTCGACCAGCGGGCAGACCCAGTAGACCTGCTTGCCCTGCGCCACCTCGTCGCGGATGCGTGCGATCACCGCGTCGCGCTTGTCCTCGGCGAACAGCTTGGTCACCACCGGCGTGCGGCCGGGCGGCAGCTCGTCGATCGTGCTGACCGCGAGGTCGGCGTAGTAGGTCATCGCCAGGGTGCGCGGGATCGGCGTGGCCGACATCATCAGCAGGTGCGGTTCGAGCGCCGAGGCTTCGAGCTTCTCGCGCAGCGCCAACCGCTGCGCGACACCGAAGCGGTGCTGCTCGTCGACGACCGCCAGGCCCAGCTTCGCGAACACCACGTCCTGCTGGATCACCGCATGCGTGCCGACCACCAGGCCCGCGGCACCGGACTCGACCAGGGCGAGCTGCTCGCGCCGCCCCTTGCCCTTGCGGCTGCCGGTCAGCCACGCCACCTGCACGCCCAGCGGCTCGAGCCACAGCACCAGCTTGCGGAAGTGCTGCTCGGCCAGGATCTCGGTCGGTGCCATCAGCGCGCATTGCCAGCCGGCGTCGATGGCGATCGTGGCGGCGAGCGCAGCCACCACGGTCTTGCCCGAGCCCACGTCGCCCTGCAGCAGGCGGTGCATCGGCGTGCCGGCCGCGAGGTCGGCGGCGATCTCCTCGGCGACGCGCCGTTGCGCCGCGGTCAGCGCGAAGGGCAGGGCCGCCAGCAGGCGTTCGCGCAGGCCACCCCGCGGTTTGGCCCGCAGCACTGGCGCCTTCAGCCGCGCGCGTTCGCGCTGGGCGCTCAGCTGCGACAGTTGCTGCGCCAGCAGCTCGTCGAACTTCAGGCGCTGCCACGCAGGGTGGCTGCGGTCCTCCAGCGCCGCCAGCGGCGTGCCCCGCGGCGGCTGGTGCAGGAACAGCACCGCGTCTTTCAGCGACAGAAGCTCGCGCGGCAGCGAATCTGCCGGCAGCAGCTCGTGCAGCGGCGCCCGTTGCAGTGCCGAGGCGATGGCCTTGCGCAGGTAGGCCTGCGGCAACGGGGCACTGGTCGGGTACACCGGCGTCAGCGTGGTCGGCAGCGGCGCCGACGCCGGCTTCAGGGCCGGGTGCACCATCTCGCGACCGAGAAAGCCGCCGCGCAGCTCGCCACGCACACGTACACGCGTGCCGGCCGCGAGCGCCTTCTGTTGCGAGGGATAGAAGTTCAAGAAGCGCAGCACCAGCACCTCGCCGGCGTCGTCGGTCGTGCGCACGACGAGCTGGCGCCGCGGGCGGAACTCGACGCGGCATTCGGCCACCGTCACTTCCACCTGCAGCGTGTCGCCTTCGCGCGCATCGGCCAGGGCGTCGAGGCGCGTCTCGTCCTCGTAGCGCATGGGCAGGTGCAGCGCCAGGTCGATGTCGCGCACGAGGCCGAGCCGGGCCATCGCACGCTGCGGGGCAGAGAGCTCCTTCGGCGCGCTTGCGGGCATGGCTCACATTGTCTTACGCGGCGCTGCCGATAATCGCGGGCATGACAATCGTGCCGCGCGTGCTGCTGCTGGCCGCGCTGTGGGGCGCGCCGGCCTTGACCCTGGCCGCACCCTGGGACCTGCCGGACCTCGACCGCGCGCTGCGCTACCAGCCCAAGCAGCCGCTGTCGGTGTTCACCGCCGACGGCGTCGAGATCGCGGCCTTCGGCGCCGAGCGGCGCCAGTTCATGCCGATCGCGCAGGTGCCCAAGCTGTTGCAGGACGCGGTGATCGCGGTCGAGGACGCGCGCTTTCGCGAGCACGGCGGCATCGACCCCAAGGGCATGGCGCGCGCCGCGATCGCGATGCTCACCGGCGGCCGGCGCCAGGGCGCGTCGACGATCACGCAGCAGGTGGCGCGCACCTTCTTCCTCGAACAGCGCTTCACGGCCGAGCGCAAGACGCGCGAGATCCTGATCGCGCTCGAGCTCGAGAAGAAGCTGTCCAAGGACCAGATCCTCGAGCTCTACGTCAACGAGATCTTCCTCGGCCAGCGCGCCTACGGCTTCGCGGCGGCCTCGCAGGTGTACTTCGGCAAGCCGCTGGCCCAGCTGTCGATCGCCGAAACTGCGATGTTGGCCGGCCTGCCGCAGAACCCGCACTACGCCAACCCGATCGCCAACTTCGAGCGCGCGACGCAGCGCCAGCGCATCGTGCTGGAACGCATGCGGGTCACCGGCGTCATCAGCGACGCGCAGCACGCTGCGGCACGCGCCGAGAAGCTCGCGATCCGCGCGCCCGGTCGGGGCGTGTTGCACGCCGGCCATGTGGCCGAGATGGCGCGCGCGGTCGTGGTCGAACGCTTCGGTCAGAACGCGTACACCAGCGGCATCAAGGTCACGACCTCGCTGCGCGCGGCCGAGCAACGCGCGGCCTGGGCCGCGCTGCGGCGCGGCGTGCTGGCGCACGACCGCAAGGGCGTCTGGCGCGGCGTCGAGTACACGGAGTCGCTCCCGGCCGGCGACGGCCCCGAGCTCGAGGCCGCGGCCGCGCGCGCGCTGAAGGACCACCGCGACGACGAGATGCTGCGCGTGGCGATCGTGCTGGCGGCCAGTTCGCGCGAGCTGCGTGTGCAGCTCGCCAGCGGCGAGCGGGTCGTGCTGTCGGGCGAGGGCCTGCGCTGGGCCCGGGCTGGCCTCGCGCCGCGTGCGCGGGCGCCGCTGGCCATCCAGCGTGGCTCGGTCGTGCGTGTGATCCGGGAGGACAACGGCAAGGGCTGGGCGATCGCGCAATGGCCGCAGGCCGAAGCCGCCTTCGTCGCGCTCGACCCGGCCAGCGGCCGCGTGCGCGCACTGGTCGGCGCCTTCGACTTCAACCGCCAGCCCTTCAACCATGTCACGCAGGCCTGGCGCCAGCCCGGCTCGGCGATCAAGCCGCTGCTGTACTCGGCCGCGCTCGAACACGGCGTGATGCCCTCCACCGTGGTCGACGACGCGCCCTACACCGCGGCCAACGGCTGGTCGCCAGCCAACAGCGACGGCCAGTTCCTCGGGCCGCTGGCGCTGCGCGACGCGCTCGCCAAGTCGCGCAACCTGGTCAGCGTGCGCGTGCTGCAGGCCACCGGTGTCGGCGCGGCGCGCGATTGGCTGGCACGCTACGGCCTCGACGCCGCGCGCCAGCCCGACAACCTGACGCTGGCGCTCGGCACCGGCAGCGTGACGCCGCTGCAGATGGCGCAAGCCTATGGCGTGCTGGCCAATGGCGGCTGGCTGCTGCCGCCGGTACTGATCGAGCGCATCACCGACGCGCAGGGCAAGGTCTTGTTCGAAGCGCCCCCCGCGCCGGCGCTGACCGAGCAGACACGCGCGATCCCGGCGCGCAACGCGTACCTCGATGCGACCATGCTGGGCGAGGTGACGCGCACCGGCACCGCCGCGCGCGCGCAGGCTATGCTCAAGCGCAGCGACCTCTACGGCAAGACCGGCACCACCGACAACGCGGTCGATGCCTGGTTCGCCGGCTTCCAGCCCAGCCTGGTGGCGGTGGCCTGGATGGGCTACGGCGAACCCAAGAGCCTGGGCGAGCGCGAGTCGGGTGGCGGGCTGGCGCTGCCGATCTGGATCGACTTCATGGCGCAGGTGCTGAAGGACGTGCCGGTGGCCGCGCTGGTGCCGCCGCCAGGTCTGGTGCGCGACGGCGACGACTGGCTGTACGACGAGCTGGCCGTCACCGGCCATGTGCTGCGCATCGGTGCCGATGGCACAGTGCAGCGCGCACAGCCGTTCGCGCCGCCGCCGGCGCCACCCGCGCCGGTGCCGGACGGCAGCAACGGCCAATGAACATGGAACGGATGCAACGCGTGGAACAATGGCGCCCGGGATCCGCTCTTCAGGCCGGTACAGCCTGAATGCCATGACGACGACCTACAGACTCGACGACTTCGACTTCGCGCTCCCGCCGGAGCTGATCGCCCAGCACCCCGCTGCGCAACGCAGTGCCTCGCGCCTGCTCGACGGCCGCGGCGCGACGCCGGTGGACCGGCGCTTCGGCGAGCTGCCCTCGCTGCTCGACCCGGGTGACCTGCTGGTCTTCAACGACACGCGCGTGATCAAGGCGCGGCTGTATGGCCGCAAGGCCAGCGGCGGCGCGGTGGAGGCCCTGGTCGAGCGCGTGCTGCCCGGGCATGAGGTGCTGGCCCACCTGCGCGCGAGCAAGTCGCCGCGGCCCGGCAGCGTGCTGCAGTTCGCCGACCGCGAGGGCGCCGATGCCTTCGAGGCCGAGGTGCTGGGTCGCGCGGGGCCCGACGATTCGCTGTTCCACCTGCGCTTTCCGTCCGACCCGCTGGCCCTGCTCGAAGCCCATGGCCATGTGCCGTTGCCGCCCTACATCACGCACGCCGACGAGCCGGACGACGAGCGCCGCTACCAGACCGTGTTCGCCGCGCGCCCCGGTGCGGTGGCCGCGCCGACGGCGGCGCTGCACTTCGACGAGGCGTTGCTCGCGGCGCTGGACGCGCGTGGCGTGGCGCGGGCGCGCGTCACCCTGCATGTGGGCGCCGGCACCTTCCAGCCGGTGCGCACCGAGCGCATCGAGGACCATCGCATGCACAGCGAGTGGTTCGAGGTCGACGCCGCCTGCGTGGCCGCGGTGCAGGCTGCGCGTGCGCGCGGCAGCCGCGTGGTCGCGGTGGGCACGACCAGCGTGCGCGCGCTCGAGTCGGCCGCGCGTGAAGCCGGCGCGCTGCAGGCGGCGAGTGGGGAGACCGACATCTTCATCACGCCGGGCTTCACGTTCCGCGTGGTCGACCGGCTGCTGACCAACTTCCACCTGCCCCGAAGCACCCTGATGATGCTGGTGGCGGCCTTTGCCGGCCACGCGCATGTGATGGCGCTGTACCGGCACGCGGTCGAGGCGCGCTACCGCTTCTTCAGTTATGGCGACGCGATGCTGCTCGCGAAGGCAAGCAGCGCATGAGCCTGAACTTCGAACTGCTGAAGACCGAGGGCCACGCGCGCCGCGGGCGCCTGAGCCTGAACCACGGCGTCGTCGAGACGCCGATCTTCATGCCGGTGGGCACCTACGGCACGGTCAAGGGCGTGCTGCCACGCGACCTGGAGACGATGGGCGCGCAGATCATCCTGGGCAACACCTTCCATCTCTGGCTGCGCCCCGGCCTGGACGTGCTGAAGACGTTCGGCGGCCTGCACCGCTTCGAGGGCTGGACCAAGCCGATCCTCACCGACAGCGGCGGCTTCCAGGTCTGGTCGCTGGGCGAGATGCGCAAGATCAGCGAGGAGGGCGTGAAGTTCGCGTCGCCGGTCAACGGCGACAAGCTGTTCCTGACGCCCGAGGTGTCGATGCAGGTGCAGACCGTGCTGAACAGCGACATCGTGATGCAGTTCGACGAGTGCACGCCCTACGAGGCCAAAGGCCACGTGACCACGGAGACCGAAGCACGTGCTTCGATGGAGTTGTCGCTGCGCTGGGCCGCGCGCTGCAAGACGGAATTCGCGCGCCTCGAGAATCCGAATGCCCTCTTCGGCATCGTGCAGGGCGGCATGTTCGAGACCCTGCGCGAGGCCTCGCTCGAGGCGCTGGTGGCGCTGGACTTTCCGGGCTACGCGGTCGGCGGCGTGTCCGTCGGTGAGCCGAAGGAGGACATGCTGCGCATCATGGCGCACACGCCGCACCGCCTGCCGGCGCACAAGCCGCGCTACCTGATGGGCGTGGGCACGCCGGAGGACCTGGTCGAAGGCGTGGCCCATGGCGTGGACATGTTCGACTGCGTGATGCCCACGCGCAACGCCCGCAACGGCCACCTGTTCACCCGCTTCGGCGACCTGCGCATCCGCAACGCCAAGAACAAGAACGACGAGCGGCCCATCGATGCCCGCTGCGCCTGCCACACGTGCAGCCGCTTCTCGCGCGCCTACCTGCACCACCTCGACCGCTGCGGCGAGATGCTGGGGCCGATGCTGGCCACGATCCACAACCTGCACTACTACCTGAACCTGATGCAGGAGGTGCGCGACGCGCTCGATGCGGGTCGCTTCGAGGCCTTCCGCGCGCAGTTCAAGGCCGAGCGCGCACGCGGCGTCGACTAGCTCACCAGAACTGCCAGCGCCCGGTGGCGACCACCCAGACGCCGAGTGCGCCGTTGGTCACCGCGTGCGCGATCACCGGCACCCACAGGCGCCCTGTGCGCACGTAGAGCCACGCGTAGACCAGCCCCGCGATCGCCGCGGCCAGCCACAGCGTGTGTGCCAGCGTGAAGACGAAGGTCGACAGCACGATGGCCTTGACGCCCACGCGCCGCGGGTCGACGCCGAGGAACAGCGGGTGCGCGATCCAGCGCATCAGGAACGAGCGCCAGAACAGTTCCTCCATCACCGGAACGACCAGCGTGGCGCCGAGCCAGCGCATCGCGACCAGGCGCCAGTCGATGGCGCCGCCGGCATCGACGGGCAGGAAGTCGGCCGCCGGGCGGCCGATGCTCATCCACGGCGCGTCGAGGTGGATCCAGAGCGCGAACACGCCGAGCCCGGCGGCCACGGCCAGCAGCAACTCGCGCGCTTCGGGCCAGGTCTGGCGCGCCAGCTCGCCGTACTCGCGCCAGAAGAAGGCGAGCAGCGCGGCCACCGCCACCGCGCTGACGCCGTAGAGCCAGCGCGTGTCGAAGCCCCAGCGGGCGTCGTCGGGCGCCACCCCGCGCAGCGCGAGCAGCACCATGAACAAGGCAAAGGGCGCGACGCGGATCGCCACGTCGCGCGACAGGGGCAGGGCCATGGGGGCCGAGTGTGCCTCGGCGGCGCGTCAAGCCGCCAGCAGGGCGTGCACGCGCGCGTGCAACTTCTCGGGCGTCACGCCCTCGGGGGCCTCGACCGGCCCGGCCACCAGCGTCACGCGGCTGAACAGGCCGCGCCGGAACGGCCGCACCATCGCCCGGCCGCGCTCGACGCGCGAGAAGAACGAGCCCCACAGGTTCTGCAGCGCGATCGGCACGACAGGTACCGGGTGCGTCTCGAGGATCTTCATCAGACCGCCCTTGAACGGTTGCAGTGTGCCGTCCTTGGTGATCGCCCCTTCCGGGAAGATGCACAGCAGGTCGCCCTCGTCGAGTACGCGCCGCGCCTGCTCGAAGGCGCGCTCGTAGACGGCGGCGTCGACCTTCTGCGGCGCGATCGGGATCGCCTTGGCCAGCTTGAACAGCCAACCCAGCACCGGGACGCGGAAGATCTGGTGGTCCATGATGAAGCGGATCGGGCGCGGGCTCGCCGCCATCAGCAGCACCGCGTCGATGAAGCTGACATGGTTGGCGATCAGGATCGCCGCACCCGCGGTCGGGAGGTGCTGATCGCCCTTGACCCTGAAGCGGTAGATCAGGCGCGACGCCACCCAGGCCACGAAGCGCAGCAGGTACTCGGGCACGATCAGGAAGATGTAGGTCGCGACCAGCGCGTTGGCGATGCCCAGGGCCAGGAAGACCTGCGGTACCGTGAAGCCGGCCTTCAGCAGCAGGCCGGCGAGGATCGAACTGGCGATCATGAACAGCGCGTTCATGATGTTGTTGGCGGCGATGATGCGGGCGCGGTGCGTCGGCTGGCAACGCGACTGGATCAGCGCATACATCGGTACGCTGTACAGGCCGGCGAACAGCGACAGCGCGCCCAGGTCGGCCATCACGCGCCAGTGCGCAGGCTGGGCAATGAACTGCGCGATTGTCTGCGTCGGCAGCGTCGGCAGGCCACGCGAGGCGAAGTACAGGTCGATCGAGAACACGGTCATGCCGATCGCACCCAGCGGCACGAGGCCGATCTCGACGTGGCGGCGCGACAGCGTCTCGCACAGCAGCGAGCCGATGCCGATGCCGACCGAGAACACCACGAGCAACAGCGAGGCCACCTGCTCGTTGCCGTGCAGCACCTCCTTGGCGAAGGCCGGAAAGTTGGACAGGAACACGGCGCCGAAGAACCACATCCACGAGATGCCGAGCAGCGAGCGGAAGACGACGCGGTTGCCATGCGCGAGCTTCAGGTTGCGCCAGGTCTCGGACACCGGGTTCCAGTTGATGCGCAAGCCGGGGTCGGTGGCGGGCGAAGCCGGCACGAACTGCGCGGTGGCACGGCCGAGCAGCGCGAGCACGATGCAGACGACGGCCACATGGTGTGCGCCGACCACCGGCGTGGCGATCAGCAGGCCGCCGACCACGTTGCCGAGCAGGATGGCGACGAAGGTGCCCATCTCGACCATGCCGTTGCCGCCGGTGAGTTCACGCTCGTCCAGGTGCTGCGGCAGGTAGGCGAACTTGACCGGCCCGAACAGCGTGGAGTGCAGACCGAGCAGGAACACGCAGGCCAGCAGCAGCGGCACGTGCTGCACGAAGAAGCCCCAGGCCGCGAGCGCGACGATGCCGATCTCCAGCGTCTTGACGAAGCGGATCAGCGTTTCCTTCGGGAACTTGTCGGCCAGCTGGCCCGCGGTGGCCGAGAACAGCAGGAAGGGCAGGATGAACAGGGCGCCGATCGCCAGCCCCGCCAGCGCCGGCGGCAGCCACGCGAGCTGCAGCTGGTAGGTCACCAGCACGGTGAACGCGAACTTGAACAGGTTGTCGTTCGCCGCGCCGAGGAACTGGGTCCAGAAGAAGGGCGCGAAGCGGCGCTGTCCGAGCAGTGCGAACTGGTTGTGGTGGCTCACGGTGGCCCCTCCCGGGTGCTCAGCGTATCCGAACCGGCGCCTCGCCCAGGCCCGCGCGCGGCAGCCAGGCGAGCACCGAGTCGACCGTCACGGTCTCGATGCGGTCGGAGAAGCGCTTGGCGTTCGGGTGGTCGTCGAAGGCGATGTTGGCGCGCGTCATGCGCCCGCCCAGGCGCGTCAGCGCATCGACGCGCAGGGTGCTCGGCTCGTAGCCCTTGAACTGCAGCCAGGCCTGGGCACGCTGGCGCGAGTTGGCACCGGGCTCCATCGCCGCGGCCAGCGTCTCCAGCGCCCACTGATTGCTCTGCTGGTAACGCGTGGCCCAGGCGTAGGCCACCATGCTGTAGCGCGGTTCGTGCAGGTCGTCGATGCGCGCGTTGTCGCGCAGCAGCGGCAGCAGCGCGTTCTGCGCCTCGGGACTGAGCTCGACATACACCGCCTCGTAGCGGTGGGGCCGGTCGAGGAAGAACTCGGCCAGGCCCTGGCGGTACAGCGCCGCGCGGTCGGTGCCGCACTGGTTCAACTTGTGCACGACGCGCCAGTAGGACTTGGGTCCGTCACCCTCGCGGTAGGCGAAACCGAAGTGCGACCACGCGAGGCCGTAGCGCGACAGGTCCTGCCCGGCGCGTGCCAGCACCACCACCTGGGCGCCGCTGGCGTCCAGGCGCGCCGCGGTGGTGGTGGCCAGCGCCATGCCGCGCTCGATGTCGGCCACGCGCGCCGGCGTGTCCTCGCAGGGGCGGCCGGCATGGGCGGCCAGGGCGACGGTGGCGAGCGCTGCGGCCGCCAGCGCCCGCAGGCGGCGCCTCATCGCGTGATCCGCTCGTTGTGGAGCAATGCGCGGCCGAGTTCGTTGGGCACGAAGGCGATGGCCTGGCCGGCGGCGCTGAGCACCCAGCCGGAGGCCAGCGCGGTGACCACGATCGCGCCGCCGGCCGACAGCACCGCCCCCTGCGCCACATGGCCCGAGAAGTGCAGCGTCGCCCGCGCGCCATCGGAGGCGCGTTCGAGCACCCACACCGTGCCCACCGCCGAGGCCTGCACCGACACCACGGTCAGCACAGCGCCGCCGGCCAGCAGCGCCACCGGCGCGGCCACCGACACCGCCACCGGCAGCAGCGACAGCGCGCTGGCCTCGGAGACTTCGGAATGCGCCCAGGCTGCCGGTGCGCTGGCGATCAGGATCGCGCTCGCGGTGGCCGCGGCGACGATGGTGGAGAAGCGGAACGAACGGTTCTTCATCGCGTGCCTCCTCACTGCGAGTCGCGCAGCGGCTCGTCGCGTACCAAACGTGCCTCGGCGATGTCGGCCTCGTGCGCGTCGCGCAGGGTCTTGGCCAGCGTGAACACGCTCGAGATCAGGAACAGCCAGCTGACGCCGAGGTAGGCCTTGTAGGTCGGGTTGATGTCCATGCGCCACAGGCCCCAGGCGGTGAGCGCCATCGCGAAACCGAAGCCAGCCCAGACCACCGAGCCCCACATGGGGGTGTCGACCTTGCGGTGCTGGTTGTCGCGCACGTACTTCGACAGCGCGAACGCGGTGGACAAACAGAACACGTACCCCATCACCATGAAGGCGCGGTCCAGGTCGGCGCCGGGCAGCCAGGCCAGGCCGATCGCGCACAGCGTGGCCGCGGTGCCGAAGGAGATCCAGACCTGGGCATGCCAGGCGCGCGTGTCGCGGCGGATCGTCGGGACGGCCGGGTGACGGGTGGAGTGGCTACTCATACGTGAGGCCCTGCTGGCAGGGCGTTGTTGAACACGGCCGCATCGTCGGCCGGAGCCTGGGGCCTGTCCATCGAAGGCGGCGAAGTGGCGGCCGCTGCGGCCGCCGGTATCACCGGGCGATGCCGTCGAAGTGACGCCGCGTCTCGAACACCGGGGTCGTCAAGCCGCGGCCGCCTGCTTGGCCGAGGCGCAGCGAGCGCTTGAGCACGAAGTCGAACAGCAGCGGGTTGTGCTCGCGGACCGACAGCAGCACCGGCACTGCCACCTCGTCGAGCAGGCCGGCGTCGGCCAGGCGCTGCGGCCGCGTCAGCACCGGGATGCCGGGCAGCGGGTAGTCGGAGCCGTGCAGCAGGCGCGGCTGCCAATCGTCGCGCTCGATCAGGCGCCGCCCGAGCTCGACCCGGCGGTTGATCTGGAACACCGCCGACAGGTCGCCCATCAGCAGCGATTCGTGCGCGCGTTCGTCCATCAGGCGCGCGAACAGGTCGAAGGCCGGCACGCGCGGCGCGGAAGGCTTGTCGGTGTCGAGCGCATGGCCGAGCGAGGCGCAGTGGGCGACGATCACGCGCACGCCGGCCTCGAGCGGCACCCGCATCAGCAGTGGGTTGCCGAAGGCTTCGCGTTTCGCGCCCGGCACGGCCATCTCCTCGCCGCAATGCACGACCAGTGGCAGGCGGGCGCGCGCGAGGCGGTCGTAGAAAGGCCGGCAGCGGGGGTCGCGCGGGTCGATGTTCATCGCGCTGGGCAGCCACTTGATCGCGACCGCGCCGCCAGCGAGGGCTTGCTCCAGCCGCGGCAGCGCGTCCGGCGCATAGGGATGGATCGACGCGACCCAGCGGAAGCGCTCGCTGTTCGCCGCGGCGACGCTGCGCGCGTAGGCGTCGGGCACATGGAAGGTGGTCGCGTCCGCGTCCACGCTGCCGTCGTCGCGGTGCGCGTGGTCGAAAGCGAACAGGCACCAGCGCGCGCCCGCCGGGAAGTCGGCCGCCAGGGTTTCGAGCCGGGCCAGGTAGGCGCGGTCGACCGACGCCGCGTCGTCGGGCACGCAGGCGGCGTTCAGGATGGCCTGGCGCCGCAGCACCTCGATCGGCCGCCACCATTGGCTCATGCTCTCGTGCACCGTGCAGCCCGAGCCGCTGTCGCCGGTGCCGAGCAGGTGGGCGTGCACGTCCCACAGCGCCTGGGTGTCGAGGCCGGCGAAGGCCGCCTGCACGGTCTCGTGTTGCCTCAGCGCCTCGGGCAGCCGCCCGCGGCAGGGATTGTTCAGGCCCGGGATCGCCGCGCGTGTCTCCAGCGACGTGAACAGGCCGGCGACGGCGGCGGCGCCGCAGCACAGGGCGTGGCGACGGGTCCAGCCGATCGACTCGAAGGGGCGGTCAGGCGTCATGGGCGGGCAGGCGCGGTCGGCGCTGATCGTGCCACCGACAAGGGCAGTTGCAGGGTCAGCGCCGTGCCCGTCTGACCCGCGACCACTTCGGGCAGGCCGCCGTCCCAGCGCTTGAGCGCCTCCCATTGGAGCAACTCGGGCGTGATCTGCTCGCGTTGCATCCGCAGCGCCTGCGATTCGGCACGCGCGCGCGCCAGATGCTGCTCGCTCTCGACGCGGATGCGTTCGAGGTCGCGCTCAGCCTTCATGCGTTCTTGTTCGGCCTTGCTCTTGGCCTCGATGGCCGCGGCGAACTCCTGGCCGAACGCGAACCCGACGATGGCGAAATCCTCGACGAGGATGCCGTGTTCGGCCAGGCGCGGCTCGAGTTGCTCTCGGATGCGCTGTCGCACGGCGGTGCGCTGGGTGACCAGATCCTCGGCCGTGAATTGGGCCACCGAGGCCTTCACGGCCTCGTGCACGGCCGGCAGGATGATGCGGTCGCCGACCTCCGGCAGGGTGCCGACGCGTTGATAGATCTCCGCCGCGCGTGGCGGGTCGATGCGGTAGTTGATGGCGACCTTGACGTCCACCCGCTGCAGATCGCGACTTGCCGCCGTGTCGCCGCCTTCGCCCTTCTGGATCTGCACGTTCATCGGCACGACGCGTTGGGCGATGGGGATGCGTACATGCAGGCCCTCGGTCAGCGGCCGCTCGTGCACGCGGCCGAACGTGGTCAACACGCCGCGATGCCCGGCGGGCACCGTGGTGAGGCTCGATGCACCGAGCAGCAACGCGAACGCGCAGCCCGCCATCAAAGGCCAGCGCTTGAACGGAAGGTGCGCACGCGCTTGGGACGCGAACGCAGGCAGAGACGGGGTCATGTGCAGAGGTCCTTCACCCCGCAAGCTGGGGCGTGGGCGGCATCATTCGCAGCCGGGAACATGGGCGCCAGCGCTTGCGCTCGCGTCGCTGCTAGAGTCGCGCGCGGTATCGCCACACGATACCGACCAGACGGCATGTCCTCCACCAAAGACCTGATCGCGGCGCTGAAGACGGAGCTGAAGGCGGCGCAGATCACCTACGCCGACCTGGCGGAGCACCTGGACATGGCCGAGTCGAGCATCAAGCGCATGTTCTCGCAGGCCGACATGCCGCTGTCGCGCATCGACGAGGTGCTGCGCGTGCTGAAGATGGATTTCGCCGACCTGGCGCGCCGGGTCGCCGACACGCAGCCGCTGCGGCGCGAACTCTCGCTCGAGCAGGAGCAGGCGGTGGTGGCCGAACCCAAGCTGCTGCTGATGGCGATCTGCTGCCTGTCGCAGTGGAGCTTCGAGCAGATCGTCTCGACCTACGCCTACAGCGAGGCCGAGGGCGTGGCCACGCTGGCGAAACTCGACCGCCTGGGCATCATCGAGTTGCGGCCGCTCAACCGCTACCGGTTGCTCGTCAGCAAGACCTTCCGCTGGCGCCCCAACGGGCCGGTGATGGATTACTTCCGCGCGCATGTGGCGGCCGACTACTTCGACGCCGCGTTCGACGGCGAGGGCGAGATGCTGATGCTGGTGCATGGCCAGATCGGCCGCAGCCTGGCCAACGCCTTCAACGAGCGCCTGGCGCGCGTGGCGCAGGACTTTGCGCAGCAGCACCTGGCGGACCAGAAGCTGCCGGCCGACCAGAAGCGGCCCTACACGTTGCTGATCGGCATGCGCTCGTGGCTGTTCGAGGCGTTTCGGGATCTACGGCGGGCGCCTACTTGACGTCGAGCAGGTGGCTGGCGCCGGCGAACTGGCCCAGCACCTTCACCAGGTAGGGCAGCACCTCGCGCAGCGTGTCGGCCAGGCCGTGCGGCGGGTTGATCACCACCATCGAGCTGCCGGCCAGGCCGAAGCCCCGTGCATCGGTCTCGGTCACCGTCAGGCGCGCGTGCAGCGCGCCCTTGGTGGCGCCGGTGGCCGACGCGGCGGCGTTGAGCAGGCGCCGCGGCAGCTCGCGCGAGTCGACGGTGGCCAGCTGCGGCACCCACACCAGCACCACGCCGGTGGCGAAGCGCGTGAGCGCCTCGCGTACCGCGGCCAGCGTGCGCGCATAGTCGGCCTTCAGCTCGTAGGGCGGGTCGATGAGCACGACGCCGCGGCGCGACGGCGGCGGCAGCTCGTGCGCCAGTGCAGCGAAGCCGTCGCTGTGGGCCACCTTGCCATGCGGCCCCCGGGCCCCGAGGTAGGCGCGCAGGATCCGTTCGTCGGTCGGGTGCAGCTCGAAGCAGTGCAGCGGGTCGGTCGGGCGCAGCTGCAGGTGCGCGATGGCCGGCGAGCCGGGGTACTGCTCGAGCGGGCCGCCGCCGTTGAACTCGCGCACCAGCGCCACGTAGCGCGCCAGGGCTGGCGGCAGGTCGTCGCGCGTCCACAGGCGCTCGATGCCGGTGGCGGCTTCGGCGTTCTTCTGCGCATAGCGACTCTCGAGCGAGTAGCCCCCCGCGCCGGCATGCGTGTCGACCACGGTGAAGGGCTTGTCCTTGGCCGCCATGTGGCGCAGCACCTCGGCGAAGACCAGGTGCTTCAGGACGTCGGCGTGGTTGCCGGCATGGAAGGCGTGGCGGTAGGCGAGCATCAGGATCCCAGGAACTTGCGCTCGCGCAGTGTCGCCGCCAAACCTTCGGCGAACACGCGGTAGCCCTCGGCGTTGGCGTGGATCTGGTCCGACTTCAGCGTGGCGTCGCCGAGCACGCGCGACCAGCCCCCGGCGTGCAGCGGCAGCGCCAGCTCGCCGGCCAGGCGCTCATAGAGCGGGTGGTCGGACAGGCCCGCGCCGATCGCGGCCGTCAGCGAAGGCTGCGGCACCGCCACCAGCAGCACCTGCGCACCGGCCGCGCGCGACAGCGCCACGACCTGGCGCAGCGCGGCCTCGGTGTCGGTGGACGCGATGCGGCGCAGGAAGTCGTTGCCGCCCAGGCTCACGATCACCAGCGCCGGCCGGTGCTCGGCCAGCAGCGCCGGCAGGCGGTCGAGCGCCTGCGCCGCGGTGTCGCCCGGCACGCCACCGTTGACCACCCGCCAGCCGGTCAGCGTGGCCAGTTGGGCCGGGTAGGCGGCGCTGGGCTCGGCGCCGGTGCCGTGGGTGATCGAGTCGCCGAGCGCGATCACGACGCTGTCGCGCGGCAGTGCGCTGCCCCTGGGGTGCTTGCGGCCGCAGCCGGCCGCCGCCAGTGCCAGACCGGCCAGCAGGGTGCGCCGCTTCATCACGCGGCGCGACGCGACGAGCCGGTCGCGCGGAACAGCTCGTCGATGCGCACCTCGCGCGGCCCGGGTTCGACCGTGAAGGCCTCGCCGGCCGCGATGCTGCCCGGCTCGATCACCGCGAGGTAGAAGCCGCACCAGCCCGACTGGACCATCAGCTTGGCGGCGTGGGCGAGGCCCATCGCGGCATTGAACTTGAAGCAGGGGTGGCGCGGCTCGCTGACCGCGAGCGTGCAGTGCGGAAAGCGCAGCCGGTCGCCGATCCAGGCGCGGTCCTCGGTCAGGCCGGCCAGGGTCAGGTTCTCGCCCAGCAGGCCCGGTGCCACGGGCGCGTCCCAGGCCGCCGCGCCGGCCTGCGCGCGCACGGTGCGCCAGAACGGGTGATGTTCGGACGGGTAGGCGTAGACGGCCTTCGTGAGTCCGCCATGCACCGACGGGTCGGCCTGCTCGTCGCCCTCGAGGCCGAGCGGATGCACCGCCACCGGCCCGACGGCCGGCCGTTTGCCGATGGCGCTGGCGACCGTGCGGCCGTCGATGCCCCAGGGCCGTGCGCGGGCGAGGTTGACGCTCGTGACATGCATCACGCGATTGTCCCTGCCGGGGGTCAAAGTCCTATGCATGAACCCATTCCGGATACGCATGACCCCCGGCCCTGCGGTGGTTACGACGCGGTTACGGCCGCCGCACAATGGCTTCGCGCGGCATTGGGCGAACCTCGTGTCATCGGCACGGGCTTCGCCCAATCCCGCTTTTCAACATGACTGGAGTCTTCCCGATGAACCGTCCCGTGCTCGAGGGGCTGCGCCTGAACGTGCCCGCCAGCGTGCGCCATACCGAGTTGATCGAATGGGTGGCGCGCACCGCCGCGCTGACCGAGGCGCGTGAGGTGGTCTGGTGCGACGGCTCGATCGAGGAATACGACCGCCTGTGCCAGCAGCTGGTCGATGGCGGCACGATGCGCCGTCTGAACCCGGCCAAGCGGCCCAACAGCTACCTGGCCTGGAGCGACCCGAGCGACGTGGCGCGCGTCGAGGACCGCACCTTCATCTGCAGCGAGCGCCAGGAAGACGCCGGCCCGACCAACAACTGGGTCGCGCCGGCCGAGATGCGTGCGCTGCTGCAGACCGGTGACAACGCCCTGTTCAAGGGCTGCATGAAGGGCCGCACGATGTACGTCATGCCGTTCTCGATGGGGCCGCTGGGCTCGCACATCTCGCACCTCGGCGTCGAGCTGACCGACAGCCCCTACGTCGTGATCAGCATGCGCACGATGACGCGCATGGGCAAGGCGGCGCTCGAGCTGCTGGGCAGCGACGGCCACTTCGTGCCCTGCGTGCACACCGTGGGCGCGCCGCTCGAGCCGGGCCAGAAGGACGTGGCCTGGCCCTGCAACAAGACCAAGTACATCGTCCACTACCCCGAGACCCAGGAGATCTGGAGCTACGGTTCGGGCTACGGCGGCAACGCGCTGCTGGGCAAGAAGTGCTTTGCGCTGCGCATCGCCTCGACGATGGGGCGCGAGAACGGCTGGCTGGCCGAGCACATGCTGATCCTCGGCGTCAGCACGCCCAGCGGCAAGAAGTACCACGTCGCGGCCGCCTTCCCGAGCGCCTGCGGCAAGACCAATTTCTCGATGCTGGTGCCGCCCGAGGGCTACCAGGGCTGGAGCGTCACCACCGTCGGCGAGGACATCGCCTGGATCAAGCCGGGCAAGAACGGCCGCCTGCACGCGATCAACCCCGAGGCCGGCTACTTCGGCGTCGCCCCCGGCACCAACGACCACACCAACGCCAACTGCATGGCCATGCTCAAGCGCGACGTGGTCTTCACCAACGTCGCGCTCACCGACGACGGCGACGTGTGGTGGGAGGGCATGAGCGACGAGCCGCCGGCGCACCTGACCGACTGGCAGGGCCGGGACTGGACGCCCGAGATCGCCAAGGCCACCGGCGCCAAGGCCGCGCACCCGAACTCGCGCTTCACGGTGTCCTCGATCCACAACCCGGTGCTCGACACCGAGTGGGACAACCCCGAGGGTGTGCCGATCGACGCCTTCCTGTTCGGCGGCCGGCGCTCGACCACCGTGCCGCTGGTGACCGAGGCGCGCGACTGGGCCGAAGGCGTCTACATGGCCGCCACGATGGGCAGCGAGACCACGGCCGCGATCGCGGGCCAGGTGGGCGTGGTGCGGCGCGATCCGTTCGCGATGATCGCGTTCGCGGGCTACAACATGGCCGACTACTTCCAGCACTGGCTCAACGTCGGTGCCAAGCTGGCTGCCGCTGGCGGCGCACAGCCGAAGATCTACTGCGTCAACTGGTTCCGCAAGGGCGCGGACGGCAAGTTCATCTGGCCGGGCTACGGCGACAACATGCGCGTGCTGGAGTGGATCGTCGGTCGCCTCGAGCACCGCGCCGGTGGCGCCGAGAACGCCTTCGGCATCAGCCCGCGCTACGAGGACCTGCGCTGGGACGGCCTGGCCTTCACGCGCGAGCAGTTCCAGAGCGTGATCGGCATCGACCGCAGCGCCTGGCAGCAGGAGCTGGTGCTGCACCAGGAGCTGTTCACGCAGCTCACGCATCACCTGCCGCGCGAATTGCCAGCCACCAAGGCGCGCATCGAGCAACGTCTGGCGGCCTGAGCCGCCGAGTTCAGCCGCGCGTCAGGCGGGCCAGTTCCTGCTCGGCGCGCGCCAGCACGGCGCGCAGGTCGTCGGCGTAGCTCGGCTGCTCGCGCTCGTAGCGGGCGATGCGCTCGCGCAGTGCTTCGACCGTGTCGCGCGCCTCGCACTCGGCCGGATGGTCGGCGTGCAGGCTGGCCACGCGGTGCAGTTCGCGCCAGGTGCGGGCAAGCCAGTCGTCGAACAGTTGGGCGCTGACCAGGGTGGTGTTGTTCATGGGGACTCCAATGCTTGGCTGCGCCGCAGTATGGGGTAAACCCTTGGTCCTTGGGTTACGGTACGGTTCCAAGGCCCTGCCTGGGGTGCGAAAGGCCCGCCGCCCGGGCGCGCGGACAATCGCCGGATGAAAGCCGACCTGACCGACGCCGAGCTCGACGAACTGGCCGACCTGCTCGACGCGACCCCCGCACCGCTCGAACCGCTGGACCTGCTGATGCTCGACGGCTACCTGGCCGGCGTGCTGGTGCAGCCCCGCGTGGTGGCGCTCGAGGACTGGCTGCCGGCGGTGTTCGACGCCGAACGGCGCCCGTTGCCCGACACGGTTGACGCCGCCTGGCTCGCCCGTTGCCGCACGTTGGTCGAGCGCCGCCGGGACGCGCTCAACGCCGGCATCAGCGAAGACGGCTGGTTCGACCCCGTGATCGCCGACATCGAGCGCCTGCCGCCGGCCAGCGAGTACGAGGTACCGTCCGACGTGAGCCGCGCGCTGCTGCCCTGGGTGGCGGGCTTCCAATGGGCACAGGCCTGCTTCCCCGATCTGGAAGAAACGGCCGATGACGCCGTGGGGGCGGCGCTGTCGCGCATCTACCGCCACCTGCCGTCCGACACGGACGAGGAGCGCGAGCTGGTGGCCACGCTCGACCGTGAGCACCCACTCGCCAGTCTCGACGCCGGCATCGAGGACGTGGTGAATGCGACGGTCGAGTTGTGGGACCTGACCGCCAAGGCGCGCTTCGCGGTCGCCGCCGTGCGGCGCGACGCGCCCAAGGTCGGGCGCAACGACCCCTGCCCCTGCGGCAGCGGCAAGAAGTTCAAGCAGTGCCACGGCAAGGGTTGAGCCCGGGTCGATGAAGATCCAGCTGCTGTCCGACCTGCACCTCGAGACCGAGGCCTTCGACCCGGTGCCGCATCCGCAGGCCGACCTGCTGGTGCTGGCCGGCGACATCGACAGCGGCTGGACGGCGCTCGAACGTTTCGCCGGCTGGCCGGTGCCGGTGCTGTTCGTCGCCGGCAACCACGAGTTCGACGGACGCGAACTCGACGACGCCTGGCCGGCATTGCGCGCGCATTGCGCCGCGCTCGGCTGCACGCTGCTCGAGCGAGAGGCGGTCGTGATCGACGCGCCCGACGGCCGCCGCGTGCGCTTTCTCGGCACCGTGCGCTGGTGCGACTTCGAGGTCTTCGGACCGAAGCGTTTCGAGTCGGCGCTGCGCGCCGGCAGCTACTTCCAGCGTGTGATGGGCGCGACGCAGGGCGGCGTGCCCTTCGACGCCGCGGCGGTGCGGCGCGAAGCGCTGGCCTGCCGCGCCTGGCTGGCCGCGGCACTGGCCGAGCCGGCCGGATCGGGGCAAGGGCATTGGGACACCACGGTCGTCATCACGCACTTCGCGCCCAGCCTGGCCAGCGCCGACCCGCGCTACGGCCATCAGAACGGCACGGCGAGCTTCTGCAACGCCGACGACGACCTGCTGCCCGGTGCGTCGCTCTGGCTGCACGGCCACCTGCATTGCCGCCACGACTACGTGCGGCGGCATGCCGACGGCCGCGCCACACGCGTCGTGAGCCAGGCGCGCGGCCTGGCCCACAAGGGCGAGGACGCGGGCTACGACCCGGTGAAGCTGATCGAGCTTTGATCGCGCGCAGGGCGAGCGACATTCGCAGTGCCACACTGCGCCGCCCAGCCTTCAGGAGAGCCCGATGAAGATCCTCGTCGCCGTCGACGGCAGCCCGTTCACCAAGCGCATGCTGGCCTACCTGGCCGCGCACGACGAGTGGCTGGGCGCGCACCACGCCTACACCGTGCTGACGGTGGTACCGCCGGTCCCCGCGCGGGCTGCCGCCGTGCTCGACAAGGCAACGCTGGCGTCCTACTACCAGGACGAGGCGGACAAGGTGTTCAAGCCGATTCGCAGCTTCTTCGCCAAGCAGGGGCTCGAGGCCGACTTCGTCGCCAAGACCGGCAACGCCGGCGACACCATCGCCACCTTGGCCGACAAGGGCAAATTCGACCTCGCGATGCTGGGCTCGCACGGCCACGGCGTGCTGGGCAACCTGGTCATGGGGTCGGTGGCCACCAAGGTGGTGGCCCACAGCAGCGTGCCGGTCCTGCTGGTCCGCTGAGCGGTCTCAGCGCGCGGCCAGGCCGTCGAAGCAGGTCGCGAGGACGACCTCGAGCGCCTGCTCGTCGCTGAGCGCGCCGCCGGCGCGAAGGAAGGGCAGCACGGGATCGCAGGCGCGCGCATACAGCGTGTAGAGCACGGCCTCGGGCGGCAGTTTCGGGTTGATCTCGCCAGCGGCCTGCGCCGCGGTGATCCAGGCGCCCAGGCGCTCGCTGACGGTCATCACGCGGTCGAGGTAGCCGCGGTGCTGCATCAGCGCGGTGCGCAGCGTCGAATTCTGCGACGGCAGCGACGGCATCTCGCCGGCCATCTGCACCTGGAGCATCCAGCGTGCCACCGCGCGCAGGTGCTCGATCGGCGCCACCGGCCGCGCGGCTTCCTGGTCGAGAAAGGCGAGCGCGCGGTCGAGCACGCCCACCATCGCGGCGGCGGCAAGTTCTTCCTTGGACGGGAAGTGCTTGTACAGGCTTGCCTTGGCGATGCCGACGTCGGCGGCCACCTCGTCGACCGTCATCGCCTCGAAGCCCTTCTCGGCCAGGAAGCGGTTCACCGACGCGATGATCGCGTCTTCACGTGCGCGCAGCACCTGCTGGCGGAAGGAACGGCGTTCGGTCATTGTGGGCACCAGTGTAGTGGCGCCCTCTTCACCCTGACGGCAGGGTCAGCGAAGCGGGTCCGGGCTCGCGTCCGAGGGCGGCGCGGGCTGCTTCGGGTCGTTGAGCGGGTGCGGCGCCAGGCTGCACTCCATGCCGAACGCGGTACCCAGATCGGCGGCATCGGGCTCGTCGTCCTCGGCGGGCGACTGCGCGGGGTGTTGATGCGCGTTCCAAGTGTGGCTGGCGTTCATGGCGGGCTCCCGGAAGGGGCGGCGGGGTGATGCCAGTGTGGGCCCGCGCACGCATGGGCGAACGGCAGAAATGCACGCCGATCGCGGCGCAGTTCAGCGCCTGCCCGAAGCGCGGGGGGGACGCACCGGGCGTGTGACGTCGGCCAGCAGCAGTGTGCAGCGCACCAGGTCTTCGACCGCCTCGGCCACCGTCTCGGGTGGCTCGAGCGTGGCCATGGTCTCCAGCAACTCGTCGGCATCCTCGAGGTCGTCGGGGTCGAAGTGCGCGTACAGCGTGGCCAGTGGTTCGCGCGCGGCTGCGTCCGCGCGCGCGAGCAGGCCCGGAAACAAGTCGAGTGCCGCTGCGAAACCGCCGACCCAGGGCAGCACCACCTCCGACGGCGTCACCTCGGCGCCAGGCGCGTCGGGCTCCAGATCGAACACCCAGGGGTCGAACCAGCGCCGCGATGTGATGGCCCGCTCCAGCTCGGCGTGGCGCCGCAGCACGAGCGCGTGCAGCGGCGCGAGTGCCAACACCGAGGGCGCCGGGCGCGCGTCGAGGTCGATCACATGCGGCAACCACTGCGATGTGGGCACCGCCTGCGGCTGCAGCAGCACCCCGACCAGGAAGCCGTCGAGCGCGCTCACGTCCAGCGGCTCCAGCGGCGACGGCACGGCGTCGAGCAGCGACTGCAGTTGCTCGAGCTCGCGCTCGCCGATCGGCGGGGCGGGGTGCGGTGCGCTGCGCATGCCGGCATTGTCGCGGCTGCGACGCGGCGCCGACTACGAACGTGGGATGCCCTCGGACCTCGCAGCTCACTAGAGTGCGCCCACGCCGTCGCGAAAGCGCGGCACCGGTCCCAACGACGTCCTTTTGCGAGGACTTTCAACGCCCGCTCGGCAACGAGCGGGCGTTTCTTTTTTGGCGGACTCAGGTGCCGATGATGCCGCCGTCGCGTTTGCGGATCACCACCGTGGCCGAGCGCGGCCGGCCGCCCGGCTGGTAGTCGGGCCAGCGGCTGAACTTGCCTGGGTCGGCCGGGTCGCTGCGGTCGCTCGGCGTTTCGCCCGGGTGCTGGATGTTGATGAACATGGTGCGCCCGTCGGGCGTCCAGGTCACGCCCGTCACTTCGCAGTTGGTGGGGCCGGTGAGGAAGCGCCGCGTCTGGCCGCTGCGCGGGTCGCAGGCCAGCATCTGGTTGTTGCCGATGTTCTTGAACTCGCCCTTGTACATCTGCGTCGCATGGGCGTCGGTCTGGATCCACAGCACGCCGCGGGCGTCGAAGGCGATGCCGTCGGGGCAGCCGTAGATGTCCCCCTTGATGTTGCCCTTGGCCTCGGCGCGCTCGTTGGCCGGGTCGCCGGCGAGCACGAGGTGGTTCCACTTGAAGCTGGTGGCGTCGAAGTCGCGCTCCTCCTGCCAGCGCACGATCTGCCCCATCGAATTGTTGGCGCGCGGGTTCACGGCGTCGACGCCGGGGAAGTTGGGCTGGCCGCGGTTGCTGTTGTTGGTCAGCGTGCAGTAGACCCAGTTCGTCAGCGGGTCGATCGCCAGCCACTCGGGCCGGTCCATCTTGGTCGCGCCCAGGATGTCGGCCGCCTGGCGCGCCTTGATCAGCACCTCGCCCTGGTCGGCAAAGCCGTTGGCCGCGGTCAGCGGCCCCTGGCCGTGCACCATCGGCAGCCATTGGCCGCTGCCGTCGGCGTTGAACTTGGCTACGTGCAGCGTGCCGTGGTCGAGCAGCGTCGCATTGGCCTTGGCGCCGCCGGGCTGGATGCGGTCGCGGCTGACGAACTTGTAGAGGTACTCGAAGCGCGCGTCTTCGCCCGAGTACACGACCGCGCGGTTGTCCTTGGTCACGGCGACCCAGGCCCCCTCGTGCGCGGCGCGTCCGAGCGCGGTGCGCTTGATGGGCGTGGACGTGGGGTCGTACGGGTCCACCTCGACCACCCAGCCGAAGCGGTTCGGCTCGTTGGGTTCCTTGGTGGCGTCGAAGCGCGGGTCGAACTTCTCCCACTGATAGAAGCCGTCCTTGCGCATGCCCCAGCGGCGGTGATGCGCCGCAATGTTGTCGCCGCCGCCGAAATAGAACATGAAGTTCTCTTCGCCCGACAGGTAGGTGCCCCAGGGCGTCTTGCTCGCAGCGCAGTTGTTCAGCGTGCCGAGCACGCGCAGGCCCGCGGGGTCGGCCGAGGTCTTCATCATCGGGTGGCCGGCCGCCGGGCCGCGCACCTCGAACGGTGCATCCATCGGGAAGCGGCGCGCATAACGCGAAGGGCGCGCCATCTGCCAGCCGTCGCCCTTCATCTCGACCTCGATCACCGACAGGCCATGCGCCATCTGGCTCTTCTTCACCTTGTCGGCGTTCATGTTGTTGAAGCCACCCACGTGCAGCAGGCCGTCGTCGGTGTACTCGTGGTTCATCATCAAGAGCCCGCGGCTGCTGCTGTTGCCGTTGAGCGGGAAGTACTCCATGCCGTCGTGGTGCATGCCCATCTGCACCGCCTGTTCGGCGGCACTGTTGGAGCCGTCGGGCTTCCAGGCCGGCATGTTGCCGGGCACGCCGATCGGCTCGCCCCAGGCCGCGATGACGCTGGCCACATAGCCCTCGGGCACCACCAGCTTGTCCGTCGCATCGACGGGCACGCCCTTGAAGCCGATCGTCGGCTCGATCGCCCTCGGCGTCTCGCGCCCCGACGGTCCCGCGCAGGCGGCCACCAGCGGGCCGTAGAGCGCGGCCGCTGCGACGCCGAGCGAGCCGCGCAGCACCGTGCGCCTGGCCGGGTCGCTGACGTCGTGGATGCTGGGGTTGGAGGAGCGGTTGCTGTCCTCCATGCGGTCAAAGTCCTTGCTGGCCATGAATGCTCCTCGAGACAGGCCCGAATTGTGCGGAGCTTGATGGCCGCGAGGTGACGCGCAAACCCGCAGTCGCGCCTCAAAGATGGCGCGCCAGCGCCTGCACGTCCTCGGGGAAGAGCTGGCCGGCCTCGGCCTGCAGCACGCGGCCGTCGCGGCCGCGCACCAGCGTCACCGGCAGGCCGCGCGGCTTGGGCAGCGCGCGCCGCATGGCCGGC
>JALHQP010000025.1 GCA_022841885.1 Aquincola sp.
GACAGGTCGGCCTTGGCTTCGTTGGCGCGTGCGCTCATCACCGCCAGATTGCCGGCCGCGTAACCCGCGAGGTTGCAGACGCGGTCGACCGAGGCGTCGCTGCCGGCGCAGCAGGCGAAGCGCTTTCGCGACTTCGCCGCGGTGGCCGAGGCCGCGCGGCAGTGGCCCGGGCTGCCGTTGCTGGCCGGTGGCAAGTCCTGGGGCGGGCGCATGACTTCGCAGGCGCAGGCGTTTGCACCGCTGCCGGGCGTGCGCGGGCTGGTGTTCGTCGGCTTCCCGCTGCATCCGGCGGGCAAGCCGTCCGACGTGCGCGCGGCGCATCTGTCCGACGTGGCCTGCCCGATGCTCTTCCTGCAGGGCACGCGCGACGACCTGGCGGATCTGGCGCTGCTGCGGCCGGTGTTGCAGCGCCTGGGCGCGCGGGCGACGCTGGCGTTGTTCGACGACGCCGATCACTCGTTTCACGTGCGCGCCAAGAGCGGGCGCACCGACGCCCAGACGCTGGCGGAGATGCTCGACACGGTGGCACGATGGGCGCGCGCCGTCTGATCCCGCGGCTCGCGGTGATGTGGGGCGTCGGGCCGACAAGCGCCCCTCACACCCCCCGCTCCCACCACGCCCCCTCCATCGCCCCCTTCAGATGCTCGATGAACGAGTTCACCTTGCTCGGCACCAGCTTGGGCGAGGGGTACACGGCGTGGATCTCCTGCGTCGGCAGGGTGTAGCGCTCCAGCAGCGGCTTCACCGCGCCGTCGGCCACCGACTCGCGCGCCACGTACCAGGGCAGCACGGCCACGCCCAGGCCCTCGCGTGCGGCGGCGAGCACGGCCGACAGGTTGTTCGAGCGCAGCGGCCCGCGCACCGGCACCACCTGTTCCTGGCCGTCGGGGCCCGTGAGCATCCAGCGGTCGTCGCCCTGCACGGTGCTGTAGATCAGGCAGGCGTGCTGCGACAACTCCTTGGGCGCCTTGGGCGTGCCGCGCGCCTTCAGGTACGCGGGCGCGGCCACCATCACCCAGGGGTTGCGGCCGAGGTAGCGCGCGCCGAGCGTGCTGTCGGCCAGGCGCCCCATGCGGATGGCGAGGTCGATGCCCTGCTCGACCATGTTCACGTAGCGGTCCTCGAAGCTCAGGTCCACCGTCAGCTCGGGGTGCCCGCGCATGTAGCGCATGGCCAGGGGCACCAGCACGCGGCGGCCGAAGGCCACCGAGGTGCTGATGCGCAGCGTGCCGGCCACCACGCCGCGCTGCATTAGGCTGGCCAGGTTGTCGGCCGCCTCGATCTCGCTGGCGATGGCCTTGCAGCGCTCGTAATACAGCGCGCCCACCTCGGTGGGGCTCACGCCGCGCGTGGTGCGGTGCAGCAAGCGCGCGCCCAGACGCTGCTCCATGGCGGCCACCGCCTTGGTTGCGGTGGGTTGCGTGATGCCGAACTCGGCCGCGGCCTTGCTAAAGCTGCCGCTCTCCACGATGCGGGCGAACAGGGCGACGGCGGTGACGCGGTCCATGGGGGCATTTTGCTCCCGCTATTCCGCCATGGAATAGCAAATCTGCCGTGACTGGCATTCACGCGCGCAGGGTGCGGGCGGACCATCGCGGCCAGTCAGACCCACGATCAGGAGACAGTCATGGCAAAGATGAAGGCGGCAATGGCCGCGGTGCTGGTGATGGAAAAGGAAGGCGTCACGCAGGCCTTCGGCGTGCCGGGCGCCGCCATCAACCCGCTGTACGCGCAGCTGCGCGAGCGTCAGGGCATCGCCCATATCCTGGCGCGCCACGTGGAGGCGGCCAGCCACATGGCCGAGGGCTACACCCGCGCCAAGGCCGGCAACATCGGCGTGTGCATCGGCACCTCGGGCCCGGCGGGCACGGACATGGTGACGGGGCTGTACTCGGCGATCGCCGACAGCATTCCCATCCTGTGCATCACCGGCCAGGCGCCGCGCGCGCGGATGCACAAGGAGGACTTCCAGGCCGTCGACATCACCTCGATCGTCAAGCCCGTCACCAAGTGGGCCACCACGGTGCTCGAGCCGGCGCAGGTGCCGCGCGCCTTCCAGCAGGCCTTCCACCTGATGCGCTCGGGCCGGCCGGGGCCGGTGCTGATCGACCTGCCGTTCGACGTGCAGATGGCCGAGATCGAGTTCGACATCGACACCTACGAGCCGCTGCCGGTGTACAAGCCCGCGGCGACGCGCAAGCAGATCGAGAAGGCGCTCGACATGCTCACCGCGTCGAGCAAGCCGCTCATCGTGGCCGGCGGCGGCATCATCAACGCCGACGCCGACAAGCTGCTGGTGGAGTTTGCTGAAGCGACCGGCGTGCCGGTGATCCCCACGCTGATGGGCTGGGGCACGATTCCCGACGACCACCCGCTGATGGCCGGCATGTGCGGCCTGCAGACCAGCCACCGCTACGGCAACGCCACCATGCTGGCGAGCGACTTCGTGCTCGGCATCGGCAACCGCTGGGCCAATCGCCACACCGGCTCGGTCGAGACCTACACCAAGGGCCGCACCTTCGTGCACGTGGACATCGAGCCGACGCAGATCGGCCGCGTCTTCTCGCCCGACTTCGGCATCGTGTCCGACGCGAAGGCGGCGCTGGAGCTGTTCGTGCAGGTGGCGCGCGAGCGCAAGGCCGCAGGCAAGCTGAAGGACTACGCCGACTGGGCCGCGCGCTGCGCCGAGCGCAAGAAGCTGATGCACCGCAAGTCGCACTTCGACAACGTGCCGATCAAGCCGCAGCGCGTGTACGAGGAGATGAACAAGGCCTTCGGCCGCGACACGGTTTACGTGACGACGATCGGCCTGTCGCAGATCGCCGGCGCGCAGTTCCTGCACGTGTACGGCCCGCGCCAGTGGATCAACTGCGGCCAGGCCGGCCCGCTGGGCTGGACCATTCCCGCCGCGCTGGGCGTGGTGGCGGCGGACCCGACCAAGACGGTGGTGGGTCTGTCCGGCGACTACGACTTCCAGTTCCTGATCGAGGAGCTGGCGGTGGGCGCGCAGTTCCGGCTGCCCTATGTGCAGGTGCTGGTGAACAACAGCTACCTGGGGCTGATCCGCCAGGCGCAGCGCGGCTTCGACATGGACTTCTGCGTGCAGCTCGCGTTCGAGAACCAGAACGTCACCGACCCGGCGCTGCGCGGCTATGGCGTGGACCATGCCAAGGTGGTGGAGGGGCTGGGCTGCCGGTCGCTGCGCATCACCGACCCGGCGCACCTGCAGGACGGGCTGGTGCGTGCCAAGGCGATCGCGCAGGAGTTCCGCGTGCCGGTGGTGGTGGAGGTGATCCTGGAGAAGGTGACCAACATCTCGATGGGCACCGAGATCGACAAGGTGATGGAGTTCGAGGAGATCGACTGCCGCCACCCCGAAGGCAAGCAGGGCCTCGAGATGGCCGGGCTGCTGGAGTAAGGAGCGCGCCATGCCCAAGTTCGCCGCCAACCTGTCGATGCTCTTCACCGAGGTGCCGTTCCTGGACCGCTTCGAGCGCGTCGCCAAGGCGGGATTCACCGCGGTGGAGTTCCTGTTTCCCTACGCCTTCCCGGTCGAGGAGATCAAGGCCCGGCTCGATGCCCACGGTCTGAAGCTCGTGTTGCACAACCTGCCCGCCGGCGACTGGGACGTCGGCGAGCGTGGCATCGCCTGCCTGCCCGACCGCATCGACGAGTTCCGCGACGGGGTGGGGCGCGCGATCGTCTATGCCAAGGCATTGGGCGTCGGCCAGCTCAACTGCCTGGCCGGCAAGGCGCCGATCGGCGCCGCCGAGCCCACGCTGCGCAAGACCTTCGTCGGCAACCTGAAGTACGCCGCGGCCGAACTGAAGGCTGCGGGGCTGAAGCTGCTGATCGAGCCGATCAACACCTTCGACATTCCCGGCTTCTACCTGAACCGCACGGCGCAGGCGCTGGCCATCCTGGACGAGGTGGACGCGAGCAACGCCTTCCTGCAGTACGACGCGTACCACATGCAGCGCATGGAAGGCGAGTTGGCGGCCACGATCGAGAAGCACCTGGCGCGCATCGCGCACATCCAGATCGCCGACAACCCGGGCCGCCACGAGCCGGGCACGGGCGAGATCGACCACGGTTTCCTGTTCCGGCACCTCGACAAGGTCGGCTATGCCGGCTACGTGGGCTGCGAATACAAGCCCGCCACCACCACCGAAGCCGGCCTCGGCTGGCGCCAACGCCTCGCGCACTGAGTGATCACGACATGACATCGCAACCTCTGAAGATCGGCTTCGTCGGCCTGGGCATCATGGGCACGCCGATGTGCGGCCACCTCATCGCCGCCGGGCACCAGCTCTTCGTCTACACGCTCGGCAAGATGCCGCCGTCGATCAGCGAGTCGAGCGCCACGCAGTGCACCAGCGCACGCGGCGTGGCCGAACGGGCCGACATCGTGATCCTGATGCTGCCCGACACGCCCGACGTCGAGAAGGCGCTGTTCGCCGAACACGGCGTGGCCGCCGGCATCGGCAAGGGCAAGGTGGTGGTGGACATGAGCTCCATCTCACCGATCGCCACCAAGGACTTCGCCACGCGCATCCGCGCCACCGGCGCCGACTACCTGGACGCACCGGTGTCCGGCGGCGAGGTCGGCGCCAAGAACGCCACGCTGTCGATCATGGTCGGTGGCGAGGAAGGCACCTTCGAGCGCGTGAAGCCCCTCTTCGAGCGCATGGGCAAGAACATCACGCTGGTGGGCGGCGTGGGCGACGGACAGACCGCCAAGGTGGCCAACCAGATCATCGTCGCGCTCAACATCGAGGCGGTGGCCGAAGCCCTGGTCTTCGCTGCCAAGGCCGGCGCCGACCCGGCGCGGGTGCGACAGGCATTGATGGGCGGCTTTGCGTCGAGCAAGATCCTCGAGGTGCATGGCGAGCGCATGATCAAGCGCACCTTTGACCCGGGCTTTCGGATCGAGCTGCACCAGAAGGATCTGAACCTCGCTTTGTCGAGTGCGCGTGCGCTGGGTGTGTCCTTGCCCAACACCGCAACCGCGCAGGAACTGTTCAATGCTTGTTCGGCGGCCGGCGGCAAGGGCTGGGACCACTCGGCGATGGTGCGGGCGCTGGAGAAGCTGGCTTCCTTTGAGATTGGCGGGTAGTCGCGGCAAAGGCGTGGCGGGGCTGCGGCCGGCGTGCGACCTCGGCGGGTGGGGCTTTGCCCCACCTTCCCTGTGGTGCTCGGTCTTCTGGCCCGCGGCCGAACTCGCTTCGCTCACTTCGTTCGCTGCGCTCAAACACCGGCCGCGAGTCAGTTGACGAAGCGCGCGGGTACGCGCGCGGCCAGAAGCCCTGTGCTCCTCGGCGCCTCCCCACGCACACCGGCCGCAGCCCCGCCACGCCTCTGCGGCAGCAGTGGTGGTGTTCGGTGGAACACAACGAGCGGTGCCTGGCGGCGGGGCTGGCGGTGCCCGGCGGGGGCGACCTGTGGAGCGGCGAGGAGCGCAGGCCTTGGGGTCGGCGCGCGTACCCGCGCGCCTCCACCTCTGACCCGCCGAACGTGTTTGAGCAGAGCGAACGAAGTGAGCGCCGCGAGTTGTTCGGCGCGACCCCAAGCCCGAGCACCGCAGCGGAGTTGGCCTGAAAGGCCAACTGCTCCAGTGGGAGCCCCCGCCGGGTACCGCCTGCCGCGACGCGAACAACACAAGCCTAAGATCACTGCGTGCCCCCCATCACCGACCCCACCCTCGACACCCTGCAAGCCTGGCTGAGTCAGGACACTGCAATCCTGGTGATCGTGCGTGCTACGCAAGGCTCGGTGCCCAGGGAAGCGGGAACCTGGATGGCGGTGTTCGCGGACCGCCTGCTTGGCACCATCGGCGGTGGGCACATCGAGCATGAGGCGATAACGCAGGCGCGCGCAGCGCTGAAGGGCGATGCGCTGCCACCGGAAAAGCGCTTCGCCCTCGGGCCCTCGCTCGGGCAGTGCTGCGGCGGTGTGATGCACCTGGGCTTCGAGCGGGTCGAACTCGGGCAGGGTGACGCGGTGCGCGCGCGCCTGGCGGTCGAGCAGGACGCGCGGCGCATGCCGGTGGCGTTGTTCGGTGGAGGGCATGTGGGGCGCGCGATCGTGCGTGCACTCGAGCCGCTGCCGGTGCGGGTGCACTGGATCGACAGCCGTGACGAGATCTTTCCCGAGGGCTTGCCGCCGCATGTGATGGCCGAGCACTCGGCGCCGGTGGAGGCGGCGGTGGCCGACCTGGCGCCGGGTTCGCGCGTGCTCATCATGAGCTTCTCGCACGCGGAGGACCTGGAGATCGTCGCCGCCTGCCTGAAGCGCCTGCGCGCGCACGACGACCTGCCTTTCGTCGGCCTGATCGGCAGCAAGAGCAAGTGGGCCACCTTCCGGCACCGGCTGGAGGCGCGCGGCTTCGCGGAAGGCGAGATTGCGCGCATCACCTGCCCGATCGGCGTGCCCGGCGTGGTCGGCAAGGAGCCCGAGGTGATCGCGGCGGCCGTGGCGGCGCAATTGCTGCAGCTGCGCTGATCATTGCCTGAGGCCACCGAATCGTTGACTTCGGCAAGCATCGGCGCGAAGATCGCGCCGTGCCCGACGCCTCTGCCGAACCCAGCGTCGCCGCGCTGCGGCGCTTCAGCCGCTTCTACACCCGCCAGCTCGGCCTGCTCGACGAAGGCCTGCTCGACAGCGGCTTCACGCTCACCGAGATGCGCGTGCTCTACGAGCTGGCGCACCGCGACGGCCTGGCGGCGGCCGACCTGGTGCGCGAGCTGGCGCTGGACGCGGGCTACCTCAGCCGCGTGCTGCGCCGCTTCCAGACCCAGGGACTGATCGAGCGCGGCACGCATTCCGGCGATGCGCGGCGCAGCACGCTCGCGTTCACCGCGAAGGGCCGGCGCACCTTTGCCCGGATCGACAAGGCCGCGAACACCCAGGCCGCGGCACTGGTGTCGCACCTGGACGCCGGCGCCCAGGCCGAGTTGCGGGCGGCGCTGGCTGCTGTCGAGCGGCTGATGACGCCGGGTGCCAAGGCCGGGCCCGAGCCGATCGTGCTGCGCGGGCTGCAGGTGGGCGACATCGGCCTCATCGCCAGCCGCCAGGGCCAGCTCTATGCGCAGGAGTACGGTTGGGACGAGACCTTCGAGGCGCTGGTGGCCGAGGTCGCCGCGCGCTTCGTGCAGAAGTTCGACCCGAAGTGGGAACGCTGCTGGGTCGCCGAGCAGGGCGGGCGCGTCGTCGGCTCGGTGTTCGTGGTGCGCAAGTCGCCGCGCGTGGCGCAGCTGCGCCTGCTCTACGTGGACCCGGTGGCGCGCGGGCAGGGCCTGGGCGCACGGCTGGTGGACGAGTGCCTGCGCTTTGCGCGCGCGAAGGGTTACCGCTCGATGATGCTGTGGACCAACGCCGGGCTCGACGCCGCGCGCCGCCTCTACGAGGCGCGCGGCTTCGTGCTGCAGAAGGAGGAGCGGCACCGTTCCTTCGGCAAGAACCTGGTGGGGCAGTTCTGGACGCTCAAGCTGTGAACGGGCCCGCCGCCGCGCCGTCGCGCGAGGGCCTGGCGTTGGCGGTGGCCGCGCTGGTGGGGGTGCAGGTGGGGGCGTGCATCGCCGGCAGCCGCTGGGTCGTGCACGACCTGGGCCCGCTGTCGCTGACCTTCCTGCGCTACGCCATCGCGCTGGCCAGCCTGCTGCCCTTTCTCGGCGGCGCGTGGGCGGCATTGCGGCAGCTGAGCTTGCGCGAGGCGTTCGCGGTGGCGGCGCTGGGCATCACGCAGTTCGGGCTGCTGATCGTGCTGCTCAACATCGGTTTGCGCCACGTCGACGCGGGTCTGGGCGCGTTGCTGTTCGCCACCTTCCCGCTGCTCACGCTGGCCATCGCCACCTGGGCCGGGCACGAGCGTTTCGACGCCGCGTTGACCGGCGGCGTGCTGCTGTCCGTGCTGGGCGTGGGTGTGGCGCTGGGCGTGCGCCCGCCGTCGATGGGCAACGGCGAGTTCGTGCTCGGTGCGGCCTGCGTGCTGGCGTCGGCGCTGTGCGGCGCGGTGTGCGCGGTGCTCTACCGGCCGCTGCTGCAGCGCCACGCGATGCTGCCGCTGGGTGCGTTCGCGATGGCGTCGGCGGTGGTGGTGCTGGCACCTGCGGCCTGGGCCGAGGGCCTGCCCGCGCGCGTGGGGGCGCTGTCGGCCGCTCAGGGCCTGGTGGTGCTCGCGGTGGGCCTGAGCAGCGGCGTGGCCTACTGGCTGTGGCTGTGGGCGCTCAAGCACGCCGCACCGACCAAGGTGACGACCTTCCTCGCGCTCAGTCCCGTGACGGCCACGCTGCTCGGCACCTTCGCGCTCGGCGAGCCGCTGGCTGCGGGCCTGGTGATGGGCGTGGCCTGCGTGGCGGCCGGCCTGGCGCTCACCGCCTCGCGCGCGACGCCGCTGCGCGTGCCGGGCTGATCAGCCCGCGTCGCGGCGGTGGCGCGCGGCCTGCGGCGACAGCGCGTTCGGGAAGTACAGCGCGGTCAGGCTCTTGCTGTGCACCGGGCTCGGCGGCACGGCCTCGCCGGACTCGGCGAAGCGGCGCCAGTCGCGCACCCAGTGGATCGCGTCGCACACCTCGAGCAGGCCCATCGTCTCGCGGTCGCCCACCAGCACGCCTTGCACATGCAGGCCGAGTGACTGGCGTGCCGCGTCGAGCCGGTCGAGCGTGGCGCGCACGCAGCCGAACTCGCCGTCGCTGACGATCAGCAGGTCGGCACCCTGCCAGCCGGCCTGGTGCACGCACGCCACGGCGCGTTCGATCGGCGTCTGCACGTCGGTGCCGCCGTCGAAGGCCTGGCCCATCAGCGCCAGCGTGTGCGCGAGGCCCTGCGCGCCGTCGGTCAGTTCGCGCTCGACCAGTTCACCCGGGCCACCGAAAGCGATCAGGCGGCAGGCGCGGCCGCTGTCGCGCGCGGCGCGCAGCGCGGCGATCGCCACCGCCTTGGCCACATGCTCGGGCGCGCCGGCCATCGAGCCCGATGTGTCCAGGCACAGCACGAAGGGGCCGCGCTCGAGCGCGCGCTCGGCACCGGCGGGGGGCGCGGCGTCGGGGCGGCCTCGCGGGTCGGGTCGCCAGTCGACCACCACCGCCGAGGTCTCGTGCGCCAGCAGCCGGCCCTCGGCGCGGCGCGCGCGCCACAGGCGGCCGAGGACCGGGTGGTGCAGCCACAGCGCTTCGCTCGGCAGCATGTGCTCGATGCGCGAGTCGAAGCGGATGCCGGTGATCTCGCCCGGCGCACCGACCAGCTCGGTGGGCACGGCGCGCACCGGCACGCGCTGCGCAGCCGGCGTGGGGGCGTGCGCGGGCGCGGTGTCGTGGCGCAAGCTCACGTCGCGCCGCCCGAGGCGCTGCAGCAGCGCGACGATCTCGGGCAGCGCCGCCAGGCGCTCGGCCGCGCGCCGCGCCTCGTGCCAGGCACTCGAGCGCAACCGGCCGCGCAGTTCGGCCCAGCTAAGGTGCGCGCCAGCCGACAGCTCGCGCAGCAGCGCCAGGTCGGCCTCGAGGCCCTGTGTTTCGAGCGTCCACGCGCTGCGGAATTCGTCGGCCACTTGCGCGATGGCGTCGGCGCGCGACAGGCGCGGCTGCAGGTCGATCAGGCGGTCGAGGTGCCACAGCAGCGCGCGCAGCACCTGTTCGGCAAACGCCGGCAGGCTGCGCGCGAACGGGGGAAGGCGCAGGTCGGCGACCACCTGGCGCAGCGGTGCGCTGGCCGCGGCGTCGCCGAAGTCGGCCTGTGTCTCGGGCAGCTCGCCGGCGTCCAGCGCCGCGAGCCACATGCGGCCGTCGATCAGGCGCCGTTCGCGCGTGCCGACGGCGGCGGTCAGCGCCGGGCGCCACAACGTGCGCGGCAGGTCGCGCAGCCGGTGGTAGGGTGCATCGAAGGGGCCGACGCGCTCGCCCATCGCACCCGCCGTGTTCAGGCCGCGGCTTCGAGCGCCACCGGCGCCGGCGCCGTGGCGTTGCTGGCCGTGGTGTCGCAGGGCAGAGTGGCGAAGCCGGCGCGCGTGTCGGCCAGGCGCGTGGCAACCTCGTCGAGCCAGGCCAGGGCCTGTGCATGCGCCGCGGCGGCCTGCGTGGCGAGCGCGGGCGGCAGCCACAGCCGGCCTGCGAGCGTGCGCGCCTGGATGTCGGCCCGCGCCGCGAGCGCCGCACGCGCGTCGGCGACTTGCGCTTCGACTTCGGCCACCTGCGCGACCCGCGCCTCGATATGCACCGGGCTGAAACGCCGCCGCAGCCGCTCCTCGAGCCGCGCCGAGACGAAACGCGCCATGCCGCCGCTGGCTGCGTCGTCGCCGGCGCCGAGGCTGCGCGCGAGCGCCAGCTTGCCGGCGGTGTCGTCGTGGCCGCCCTCGTCGGCCGGCAGCTGCTGCTCGATCGAGAGTTGCTGCTCGAAGGCCTGCAGCGCGCGCTCGAGCCAGGGCGCGGTTTCGGCCGGCAGCGCGAGCAGTTCGTCGGCGACCCAGCGTTGCAGCGCGGGCACCGATTCCGGCTTCGCACTCGCGACATAGGGCGCGAGCCAGAGGTCGAGCGCGTCGAGCGTGCGCCGGCTTTCGGCCGCTGCCGCGGTGCGCGCCAGCGCGACGATCTGTCGCCAGCGCCGGTCCGACAGCGGCGCTTCGCCCTGCGCTTCCAGCCAGCGGCGCAGCGCACTGCAGGCGTCGACGAAGCCGGTGCCGAGTTCGACGGCGCGTGCGGCTTCCGCGACGGCGCGCCGATCGTCGGGCGTCAGCGGCTCGACCGAGCCATCGGCCGCGTCGTCGCCGAGCGCGAGCAGCGCGCCGAAGCTCGCCTCGCCCACCGGCGCCACCGGCACGCGCACCAGGAAGCGGTCGTGGAAGGCCTGCAGCGCGTCGTCCACCGGCACCTCGTTGCTCGCGGCCACGACGGCCACCAGGGGCGTGCGCAGGCGCGCCGTGCCGTTGTCGAACTCGCGCTCGTTGAGCAGGGTCAGCAGCGCGTTGAGGATCGCCGAGTTGGCCTTGAAGACCTCGTCGAGAAAGGCGATGCCGGCGGTGGGCAGGAAGCCGTCGGTGAGGCGCTCGTAGCGGTCGTCCTCGAGCGCCTTCAGCGACAGCGGGCCGAACAGCTCCTCGGGCGTCGAGAAGCGCGTCAGCAGGCGCTCGAAGTAGCGTGTGCCGGCAAAGGCCTCGTGCAGGCGGCGCGCGAGCGCGCTCTTGGCCGTGCCCGGCGGGCCGATCAGCAGCACATGCTCGCCGGCCAGCGCCGCCAGCAGCGCCAGGCGCACCGCGGTCTCGCGCTCGAGCAGCCCGCGGCCGAGCCGCTCGATCAGGCGGCGCAGGCGCGGGGCGGTTGGCGCGAGCATGGGCCGATTGTGGCGGTGCCGTCGCGGCCTCAAGCTCTACTCGGACAAGCGGTCCAGCGCCTGCACGCCCACCGGCGGTTGATCGCACCATGGCACGACGAAGGTCCTTCGCGCCAGGCCACGGGTCACGCGTGCCATCTGGCGCGCTTCGTTCGCCATCCGCGACGCGAGCACCGGGTCGCGGCTGCCGCTGGCCATCAGGCTTCGATTGACCACCCAGGCGAACGGCTCGATGCGGGCGCGGCGCAGGTCGTCCTGCAGTGTGGCGGCTTCCGAGACCGGCGTGACCTCGGGCAAGGTCACGATGACGATGCGCGTGTACGCCGGGTCCTGCAGGCGCATCAGCGGCGTGACGACGCGCGCCGACGCCACGCCCTCGAAGGCATGGGTCATCTGCCGGTGATAGGCGCCGGTGGCGTCCATCAGCAGCAGGGTGTGGCCGGTGGGTGCGGTGTCCAGCACCACGAACGCGCTGCGCGCTTCATTGACGGTGCGCGAGAACGCGTGGAAGACGGCGACCTCCTCGGTGCAGGGTGAGCGCAGGTCCTCCAGCAGGAGGGCGCGGCCGGCCGCGTCGAGATCCTTGCCGCGGGCGGCCATCACCTTGTCGATGTAGCGTTGTGTCTCGGCGGCCGGGTCGATGCGGCTGACGTCGAGGCCGCTCACCCGGCCTTCGAGCGTCGAGGCCAGGTGGGCCGCCGGGTCGGTGGTCGAGAGGTGGACCGACTTGCCGCGCCGGGCCAGGGCGATGGCGAGTGCGGCTGCGACGGTGGTCTTGCCCACACCTCCCTTGCCCATCACCATCACCAGGCCGTGGTCCTGTCGCGCAAGCTCATCGGCCAGTGCCTTGAGAGATTCAACGCCCTCGGGCACGCCCTCGGTGGTGGCCGGGGTGGCGGGCGACGAAGCGCTGCCATGCAGCAAGGCTCGCAGCGCCGGCAGCCCGACCATGTCGAACGCGCGCAGCGGCACGTCGTCGCGCGGCAGGCTGCTCAAGGAGCCCGGCATGTGGGCCAGCGCCTCCTTCTCGATGGACTCGAGGGCCGCCGCCACCGGGTCGTCCGGCATCGAGGCACGGAAGACCGCGTTCACCGCCAGGCGCTGGTTCCTCAGCCCCAGCTGGAGCAGTTCGTCGTGCGTGCGCGCTGCCTCGCGCAGCGCCGCCTTGTCCGCCCGCGTGACCAGCACGATGGCGGCCTGTGCGGGGTCCGACAAGGCCTGCAGACCGGTCTGGAAGCGCGCCTCCTGCATCTTGAGGCCGGAGTGCGGGCCCAGGCACGACGCGCCGCGGTCGTTACCCTCCAGGAACCCCGTCCAGGCCTTGGGCAGGCTCAGCAGCCGCAGGGTGTGTCCGGTGGGGGCCGTGTCGAAGACGACATGGTCGTAGTCGCTGGCGTCGCCGGCGAGCAGGCCGATGAACTCGTCGAAGGCGGCGATCTCCGTCGTGCAGGCGCCGGAGAGCTGTTCGCGCACCGTGTCGAGTTCGGCCTGCGTGCTTTGCGCCGGCATCTGATCCTCGACGCGAGCGCGGTAGGCGATCGCGGCCGCATCGGGGTCGATGTTGAGTGCATCCAGCTTCTGAGCGCCGGGGACGGGGGTGGGGCGGTCCGACAGCGCGACGCCGAGCATCTCGTCGAGGTTCGACGCCGGGTCGGTGCTGACCAGCAAGACGCGCTTGCCGGCTTCGGACAGCGCCAACGCGCTGGCGCAGGCCAGCGAGGTCTTGCCGACGCCGCCCTTGCCGGTGAAGAACAGGAAGCGCGGCGGCTTGATCAGCAGGGACAAGGTGGGTGGCGGCATGGGGATCTCGCAAGGACCAAGCGACTCAGAGCATCTCCCGAGGAGCTTCATCGAGCCCTTCAAACATGAGACGGCTTCTTCGATGCCTCGCCGGTGGTGAGGTGATCCACCTTCGCCATCCTGCCGTCGTCGAGGTGATAGACGGTGTCGAAACCTTCAATCATGCGGTGGTCGTGGGTGACGGCGATCACCGCCGAGCGCCGCTCGCGCGCGATCTTGCGCAGCATGGCCATCACCTTGGTTCCGCGTCCGGTGTCGAGCGCGGCGGTGGGTTCGTCGGCAAGAATCAATGCAGGCTCGTTGGCCAGCGCGCGGCCGATCGCCACGCGCTGCTGCTCGCCGCCGGACAGGCTGGCCGGCAACGCGCCGGCGCGGTGGCCGATCTCCAGGTAGCCCAGCAGATCCTTCGCGCGTCGCGCCGACTCTCGACGCGTCACGCCGTTGATCTGCAGCATCAGGGCCACGTTCTCCTGGGCGGTGAGGAACGGAATCAGGTTGTGCTGCTGGAAGATGAAACCGATCTTGCTGCGCCGGAAGGCGCGCACGTCGACGCCGGTGGGGCCGTTGTCGTAGAGGGTCTGGCCCGCGATGACGATGCGGCCGGTCGTCGGCGGCTGGATCAGGCTGATGGCCAGCAGCAGCGTGCTCTTGCCGGATCCGCTCGGCCCCAGCAGCGCCACGAGTTCGCCGGCCTCGACGTTGAGGGTGGTCGGCTTGAGGGCCTGGACGGCCAGATCGCCATGGCCGAAGGTCTGCGAGACCCCTTCGATCTCCAGGACCGCCACCTCAGCCGCCCAGCGCCAGTTGAGCCGGGGTCCGCAGCGCGTGCCACACCGCCGTCAGGCTGGCCAGCACGCCCCCCACCAGCATGACGCCGAAGGTGATGGCGGTCTCGACGCCGAGAAAGCCCAGGGTGCGCGGGAAGCCCGGCGCGATCAGATCGCGCAAGGCGTAGGCCACTGCAAAGCTGGCCAAGGTCAGCAGCATCGATTGCGTCATGATCAGGCGCACGATCAACCCGTTGGGTGCCCCGATCAGCTTGAGGGTGGCGATCGGCTTGATCTTCTCGATGGTCAGCACGTAGACGATCAGCGCGATGATGACGATCGAGACCAGAACCAGCAGCGAACGGAACAGCCCCAGCACCGCCGACATGCGACTGAGCTTGCCCTCCAGCATCAGCGCCCGCTCTTCGGCCGTGGTGTAGACGTTGAAGTAGAGCCAGTCCCGGATGTGGCGCGCCACCGCGGCCCCATCGGCACCCGGCGCGAGGTCGACCAGCACGGCGTTGATGGTGCTGCTGCCGCTCGACAACAGGGGCAGCAGGCGTTGTGCCTGTTCGGCTGAGTAGCCGGCGCGGTCCAGCCGCTTCAGGTTGGCGGCCCGTGCCGCCTCGAGCGCACGCGGATCCTGCTCGAACTGCACTTTCTGTGCGTCGGCGAGCGACAGGTAGACCAGCGGATTGCCGCCGGAGTCGACTGCGCCGGCGGTCAAGCCGACCACTGTGTAGCGGTCGTTCCCCAACACCAGGCGGTCGCCCAGGCGCAGCCCCAGCTTGCGGTCGGCCACCATTTCGAAATGAGGCGCCAAAACGGGGCGCCCTTCGGCCAGCCGCTGCGGCCCGCCAGCACCGCCGAAGATGTCGTAGCCGATGACGGTGAACTGCTGCTCGCGCCCGGCCACTTCGCGCTGCGCGGTGTAGAGCACCAGCGGGCTGGCCTTGGCCACGCCCGGGGTGGCAGCCACGCTCTTGTGGCTGTCCAGCGGGATGCGCGAAGGCTCGTTGAACGGGCCGCCGCGACCCCGCTCCACCACCCAGAGATCGGCTTTGGTGTGGTCGATCAGCCAGACCCCGTCCTGGATGTTGCCCTGGAAGATGCCGTTCATCACCAGCACGATGGCCAGCAGCATGGCCACGCCGACGATGGTGGCGAGGAACTTGCCGAGGTGGCGACGGATGTCCTTGAGGGCCAGTTCCATGGTCGCCGGTCCGATCCCTTGGGGTCAACGGTTCGCGCTGGAGGCGGCGCGAACCGGAACATTCGCCTTCACGCCGTCTGCGACGGCAACGATCGCCTCGCCGCCGGCCAGGCCCTTGTGCACCACCACCTGCCGTTCGTCCGCCGCGCCGGTCGTCACGGGCTGGAACCGCGTCCGGCCGTCAACGAGCACCAGCACGCCCGATTGTCCCGCGCCGTCACGCGTCAGCGCCGCCAGCGGCACGAGGATGCCGCGGTCCTCGCCCACGCCGATGGCGACTTCCGCCTCCTGGTCGATGGCCACGCGTTGCGGTGCAGCGTCGAAGGTCACGAAAACGTCCAACTCCCGGGTCGCCGCATCGGACTGGCGTGCGATGCGCGCCACCTTGCCGCCCAACACCTCGCCGCTGCGCAGACGGATGGTGGCCGGCTGCCCCGGACGGATGCGCGCCACCACGGATTCGTCGACACGCGTGGCGACCCACAGCGACGCCGGGTCGACCAGCTTGAGCAGCGGCGTGCCCGGCGCGGCGGGGCTGCCGACTTCGACCAGCCGCTGCACCACCACGCCGTCCATCGGCGCGAGCACCCGCGTGTGCGTGAGCTGAACGTCCGCATAACGTGCCTCCTGCACCAGGGTGCGTGCATCGGCCTCGCGCGCCGCCACCGTGGCACGCGCCGCGTCCACGGACGCTGCGGCGCTTTGCGCGGCAGCGTTGGAAGCGTCGACGACGGCCTGCGAAACGAAGCCCTGCTTCTGCAGGTCCAGGTCGCGACGCTGCTTGCTGCGGGCCAGTTCGAGATCCGCCTGCGCCTTGGCCAGGGCCGCGCGCGCGCCTTCGGTGTTGCGCAGCAGGGCCTCCTGCTGGCCGCCGACGACGCCGCGTCGTGCGCCCAGATCCCGATCGTCCAGCACGACCAAAGGTTGTCCGGCGCGGACGCTGTCGCCCACGTCGACCAGCACCTGCGCCACAGTGGACGCGATGCGCGCGCTGACCGTCACGGGAATGCGCGCCTGCACCGTGCCGGGTCCGACCACGCGCATGGGTGCCGCGCCGGGTGCGGCGGCCGTGATCGGTACCTCGATGGCGCGGCCGAAGCGCAGGTAGCCGATGGCCGCCAGCAGCAACATGGTTCCGACGGCCACCGACAGCACGACGCTCTTCTTCATTTCTGCGTGCCCGTTCCGATGGCGCGCGGCGCCCGCCGAAACGACTTCGCTCTGAGAACGATGCGTCGACTGGTCATGGAGTCTGTCCTGTGAGAGCAAGCACTGAACGGCCCATCAGACACGAGCAGACGGACCGGCTCGTTGATCGCCATCAAGCAGGGTCATTCAGAGGGGGTGGTCGGCACGGATTCGCGGTCCGGCGTGCCGGTGCTCTCAAGTCTCGGGGAGGTCGGACCCCAAGTGGCAGGGCGCACGTGCGAGATCGCCAGCCCGGGCTGCGAACTCCAAGCCGGCCGGCGTCAGCGGTGCGTTTGAGAGCGACCGGCGACAGCGGCGGACAGGCCGCCGCCGATGCCGATGCCGATGACGACCCAGCCGGCAAAGAGGCCGAGCGGGCCTTGCGCCGTCGCGAGCAGGGCCAGCCCGGCGGCGCACACGAGGTTGGTACCGAGACACCGAGTTCGCGTGCCATCGGTGCGGCGTTCAGCCACAGCAGCGGGCCTTCGGTGCGGGTTGCACCGTGGCCACGGGTGCCGAGCGCGCGGCCGGCGCGCCGCACGACGAGGTGCCGCAACCGGTGCCGGCAGCCTCGGCGGAGGCGGGAGGCGCCGCCGCCGTCAAAGGGTTGGCTAAGACCGGGCCGCAGCAGGCCGTGCCGCTGCCACCGGCGTATTGTGCCGGGTCGAGGCTGCAGACACCGGTTTCGGGCAGATCGAGCTCGACGCGGTCGGCGGCTTGCATGTCGCCGGCGATCGCCGCCGCCACCGAGCGGGCCTGCTCGAAGCCGGTGGCCATCAGGAAGGTGGGGGCGCGGCCGTAGCTCTTGACGCCCAGCGTGTAGAAGCCGGGCTCCGGGTGCGCCAGCTCGCGGTGGCCGTGCGGGCGCACCGAGCCGCAGCTGTGCAGGTTGGGGTCGATCAGCGGGCCGAGCGCTTCGGTCGACTCGAGCCAGGGGTCGAGCTTGAGGCGCAGCTCGCTGGTGATGCCGAGGTCGGGGCGCTGGCCGGTGGCGCAGACGATCTGGTCGATGCCGGGCAAGGTGAGGGTACGGCCCTCGGTGTCGAGGCCGCGCACCGTGATGCCGGTGGCGTCGCGCTGCAGCTCCGCGATGCGCAGGCCGCTGACGAATTCGAGGCCGCCGCGGTCGCGCAGCGACTTCAGCGACGAGCCCAGCTGCCCGCGCGCAGGCAGTGCGTCCGCATCGCCGCCGCCGAAGACGCGTTGCAGCACGGGCGAACGCACGGCCCACACGAGCCTCGTGCCGGGGACTTGCTTGGCCAGCTCGGCCAGCGACAGCAACGCGTTGGCGGCGGAGTGACCCGCACCGACCACCAGCGTGCGCTTGCCCGCGTAGCGCACGCGTTGACGCCCGAGCACGTCGGGGATGCCGTAGACGATGGCGTCGGCAAGCTCGCGCTCGCCCCGCGCCGGCAAGCCGTTGGCGCCGAGCGGGTTGGGCATGCTCCAGGTGCCGCTGGCGTCGATGACGGCGCGGGCGCGGAACTCGAGCGGGCGACCGTCGCGCACGGCGCGGATGACGAAGGGCGCCTTCTCGCGGCCCACGGTCTTGACCTTGTCGAAGCCTTCTCGGCTGACCGACACCACACGCGTGCGAAGCTGCAGCGCGGACGCCACCTGGGGCAGCGCGGCGAAGGGTCTGAGCACGCGTTCGACGATGTTGCCCGCCGTTGGGAGCTCGTCGTCGGGCGGCGCCTGCCAGCCGGTGGGCTCGAGCAGCGCCGCCATCGCGGCGTCGACGTTGTAGCGCCAGGGCGAGAACAGACGCACATGGCCGTAGTCGAGCAGGTGGGCGCCGACGGCGTCACCGGCTTCGAGGACCAGCGGATGGATGCCGCGTTCGATCAGGCGTGCGGCCGCCGCCAGGCCCACCGGCCCGGCACCGAGCACGGCCACCGGCAGATCGCTGGCGTCGATGGCCGTGACGGCATGCAAGGTCAGCGACATGAAGGCCGAGCAGGCCGGGCACGCGCCCTGGAACTCGGCCGAAGCCTTGAGCGCCTGCGGTGCCTGCTCGACCGGGCCGCGCTTGAAGCCGTACTGCGCAAAGTACTCCGGCGCGGCGACGGTCAGCAGGTGAATGGTCGCGACCTGGCGCCGCTTCGCCTCGTCGAGCAGGCGGGTGACCAGCACGCGGCCGATGCCCTGGCGATGCAGGCCGGGGGCCACGGCGACCGAGCGCAGCAGTGCGGCGCGCCCATAGATCTCGGCGCCGGCGCAGCCGATCACTTCGCCATTGCTCACGGCGACGAGGTAGTGGGCGAGGTGTTCGCGCGCGCCGTCCAGCGGCAGCTTGTGGGCTTCGAGCAGCGACGCGATGGCGGGCCAGTCCACGGGCGTGGCCTGGCGCAGCGACAGGTTCAGGGTTTGCATGTCTTCGGTTCCTTGCGTTCGGGCGTCGGGAGGCAGCAGTTGGCCGCCGTGTCTTCGCGCAACGCTTTCATCAACAACAGGAGTGAGCGCTCGACGGCCGAGCGCTCGCGTTCATCGAGGGAGGCCAGCAACTGCTCGGCGTGCGTGTCGAGCGTCTGGTCGAGTTCCCGGACCGTGTGTTGGCCGTCGTCGGTGAGCGTGACGAGCCAGCTCCTTGCGTCGGACGGGTTCGGCTCCTTGGTCACCAAGCCACGCTCGACCATCGTTTCGACGGCCCGCGAGACCCAGCTCTTTTCGAGGCACAGACGGTGGCCCAGCTCCGAGAGCGGCAGCGGCCCGCTGCGCGCCAGTTCGGTGAGCAGGTGGCACTGGGTGCTGGTGGTGCGGCAGCAGTCCGCCACGACGCGTTGAGCGCGCGTGTACATGCGCGCCACCTCGCGCAGCAGGGGGCCGGAGCGGATCGTGGCAGGCGGCATATGGTTGTTTATAGCAACTAAATGGGCGCATCATCAGGTTCCAGGAAACGGCTGTCAATCGCCGCTAAGCGGCGGGCTGGCGGTGGCCTAGCGCCTTGTGCAGGCCCAGGCCGAGGGCGGCGCCCGCCAGCTCGGCCAGCACGAAGCCCGGCACGCTGGAAGGCGCGATGCCGGCGAAGCTGTCGCTGAACATGCGGCCGAAAGCGGCGGCCGGGTTGGCGAACGAGGTCGACGCGGTGAACCAGTAGGCGGCGCCGATGTAGCAGGCCACCATCGCCGCCACGCGGCCCGGCGGCGCACGCAGGATCACCAGCAACAGGCCGGCGGTGGCGACGGCCTCGGCGATCCACTGGCCGGTGCCGCTGCGCAGCCTGGTCGAGAACTGAAGGATGCTCATGTCGAACATCGCATGCGCCAGCCAGGCGCCGAGCATCGCGCCGAGCAGCTGGACCCCGATGTACGGCGCGACCAGCGAACCGGGCAGCTCGCCACGCCACGCCATCGCGAGCGACACGGCGGGGTTGAAGTGCGCGCCGCTGACCGGCCCCAGTACCTCGATCAGGATGTACAGGCCGCCGACGGTGGCCAGCGTGTTCGCGAGCAGCGCAATCGCCATGTTCCCGCCGGCCAGGCGCTCGGCCATGATGCCCGAGCCGATCACCACGGCCAGCAGCAGTGCGGTGCCCAGGCCCTCGGCCAGCAGCTGGCGGGGCAGTCCGTTCACCGCCGTCATCGGCTCGCGATGTCGCGCAGGGACCGTTCGAGCTCGGCGTCGCCGAGCTTGTCGAGCGGCAGGTCGAGCAGCTCACGCATGCGGCTCGAGATCGCGTCGCGCGTGCGCGCGAAGGCCTCGGCGCGTTCGGCCTCGGGCGCGTTCGATGGGTCGGGATAGCCCCAGTGCACCTTCACCGGGCTGCCGGGCCAGTAAGGGCAGGTCTCGGCCGCCGCGCTGTCGCACACCGTGATGACGATGCGCATGGGCGGCGCGTCCGGCCCCACGAATTCGTCCCAGCTCTTGCTGCGGTAGCCGCTGGCGTCGACACCGGCCGCCCGCAGCGCGTCGACCGCGAACGGGTTGATGCGGCCGCTCGGTGCGCTGCCGGCGCTGAACGCGCGCACATCCTTGCCGAGCTGGCGCGCCCAATGGTTGAGCATGCCCTCGGCGAGCACGCTGCGCGCCGAGTTGTGCGTGCACAGGATCAGGACGTTGGTCGTCATGCTCAGCCCTGGCCGATGTCGCGGACTTGCTTCTGGATCGCCAGGCGATCGAGTGCCGCCATCGGCAACGAGATCAGTAGCTCGATGCGGCGCTTGAGCGTGACGGCCGCGTCGCGGAACGCCCGCGCCTGCACGTCGTCGGGTCCATCAACCGCCGCCGGGTCCGGCATGCCCCAGTGCGCCGTCATCGGTTGGCCGGGCCATACCGGGCACACCTCGCCCGCGGCCTGGTCGCAGACCGTGAACACGAAGTCCATTACCGGCGCGTCGGGCGCGGCGAACTCGTCCCAGGCCTTGCTGCGAAAGCCGTCGGTGGGGATGCGCAGGGTCTGCAGCTCCCGCAGCGCCAGCGGGTGCACAGCACCCCTCGGGTGGCTGCCGGCGGAGAAGGCCCGGAAGCGCCCCTTGCCGAGTTCGTTGAGCAGGCCCTCGGCCAGGATCGAGCGCGCCGAGTTGCCGGTGCACAGGAACAGAACGTTGTAGACCTTGTCGTCCATGGTCGTGCCTCAGCAGCAGGACGAGGCTTGCTTGACCGGGATGCCGACGGCCTTGCCGCGCGGCGCGGCGGTGGCGCAGCAGCCCGTTGCCTGCGCGGTCGGCTCGGTCTGGGCTTCGCTGAACACGGGCACGTTGCCGAGCGTGTGGAACTGCTCCCAGGCGATGCCCTGCGGGTCGGTCAGCCAGTACTTGTCGCTGCGCGCGTAGCAGCAGGTGACCTCGCCTTCGTCCAGCAGCGCCATGTCGGCGGCGCGGGCACGTTCCTTCAGCTCGACCAGCTCGTCCTCGCTGTCGGTCTGGATGCCCAGGTGGTCCACGCCTGGCGTGCCGCCGCGCGTGGAGATGGCGAAGTTGATGCGCGGGTCGTCGAGCATCCACTTGGCGTAGTCGCTCTCGACGCGCGTCGGCGATGCCGCGAACAGCTTCGAGTAGAAGGCGATGCTTGCCTGCAGATCCTCGACATGGGCATGGACGTGGAATCGTTTCATGGGGGGCTCCTGTGAGTCTCTATGGTGGCGACGCGGCGTTCAGCAGCCGCAGGTGGCGTCTTCGGTGCTGCGCACGAGGCAGCCGGCGCCCTCGCAGCAGTTCTCGGTCAGGTAGGAGAGCAGGCCATTCATGTGGTCGAAGCGGGCGCGGTAGATGAGGCTGCGGCTGTCGCGCTCGGCGCTCACGAGGCCGGCGTGCGCCAGCTCCTTCAGGTGGAAGGACAGGGTCGAGGCGGGGATGCCCAGGCCTTCCTGCATCACGCCTGGCACCAGGCCGCGGGTGCCCGACACGACCAGCGCCCGGAACACCTTGAGCCGGATCGGGTGGGCGAGGGCGGCCAGGGCCTGGACGGCTTGGTCTTCGTTCATGAAGCAACCATACCAGAAAAGTCGAAATATAGGCAAGCCCGATCCGGCGGCGGGGGCTCGGGCGTTCAGAGCTGGCGGTTGCGTGCGAACTAGAGCTGGCGATTTCTCGCCAGCGGCGGGTTCTTCGCGAAGTAGCGCTTGATGCCGGTGAGCAGCGCATCGACCAGCTTGGCGCGGTAGGCCGGGTCGGCGAGCTGGGCTTCTTCCTCGCGGTTGGAGATGAACGCCGTCTCGACCAGGATGCTCGGGATGTCCGGCGCCTTCAGCACCGCGAAGCTGGCCTGCTCGACGCGTGGCTTGTGCAGGCGGCCGACGCGGTCGAGCTGGCCCAGCACGTCGGCGCCGATGCGCAGGCTGTCCTTGATCTGCGCCGTGGTGCTCATGTCCAGCAGCGCGCGCATCACGTGCGCGTCGCGCGTCGCGGCCTTGACGTTGACGCCGCCCACCGCGTCGGCCGCGTTCTCCTTGTCGGCCAGCCAGCGCGCGGCGGCGCTGGTGGCGCCGCGGTCGGACAGGGCGAACACGCTGGCACCGCGCGCGGCGCGGTTGGTGAAGGCGTCGGCGTGGATCGACACGAACAGGTCGGCCTGCACGCGTCGCGCCTTGCGAACGCGCTCGCCCAGCGGCACGAAGTAGTCGGCATCGCGCGTCAGGAAGGCGCGCATGTTGGGCTGGGCGTTGAGCTTGTCGCGCAGCGCCAGGGCCACCGACAGCACCACGTCCTTCTCGCGCAGGCCGCTCGGGCCGACGGCACCCGGATCCTCGCCGCCGTGGCCGGGGTCGAGCGCCACGATCACCAGGCGATCGACCTTGCGGAGGATCTCGGCCGACGGCGGCTTGGGTACGGCGGTCTGACCCGCGACCGCCGGTGCGGACGCCGCGGCCACCGGCGCCGGCACGGGCGCCCTGACCGGCGGCGCGCTCTCGACCTTGCCGATGAACTCGCCGAGCGCGTCGCGTACCGCACCGGCCGCCTGCTGCTCGGCACGCTCCTTCTCGCGGATCAGCTCGAGCAGCGGATCGCGTGCCTGGCTCGGGTAGAGGTCGAACACCATGCGGTGCTGATAGGCGGCCACCGGCACGAGCGTGAAGACCTGCGGCGCGATCGGCTGCTTGAGGTCGATCACCAGACGCACGATGCGTGGCTGGTTCTGGCCCACGCGCACGCCGGCGATGAAGGGATCGTCCGAGCGCACCTTGCCCACCAGCTCGCGCAGCTGCGGGCTGAGCTCCAGGCCGTCGACGTCGATCACCAGGCGGTCGGGGCCGCTGAACAGCGAATGCTTGGCCGCCAGCGGCGCGTCGGACTCGAGCGTGACGCGTGTGTAGTCGGCGGCCGGCCAGACGCGCACCGCGACGATCTCGGCGCCGGACGCCAGCAGCGGGCGCTGCAGCAGCAGCACCAGGCTGCCGGCGCGCAGGGCCTGGCGGCGGGTGGGGTGAGGGGCCGAACTCATGCCGAGAGCAGCTCAACGCCGTGCGGCGTCATCGCGTGCACCGTGACCCGGCGCACATCGTCGCGCACGGGGTCGGGCTCGATCTGCAGCCGCAGGTCGGGCATGGGCAGCACGGGCGCAGCCTTGTCGGGCCACTCGGCGAGCTTGAGGCCCGACGCCGCGAAGGTGTCGCGAAAGCCTGCGTCGTCCCACTCGCGCGGGTCGGCGAAGCGGTAGAAGTCGAAGTGCGAGATGGCACGTCCGTCCACCTCGTACGGCTCCATCACGGCGAAGGTCGGGCTCTTGATGCGCCCCTGCACGCCCAGCGCGCGCAGCAGGTGGCGCACGAAGGTCGTCTTGCCGGCGCCGAGCGGCCCGTCAAGCGCGATGAAGGTCGAGGGCCACAGCGCCGGCGCGACGGCCAGGCGGCGGGCGAAAGAGGCGCAGGCCGACTCGTCGGGCCAGGAAAGGGAGCGGGTTTCTAGAATCGCGGGATGCTGCGCCAGGGACATGCTGCTTCGATCGACGGTGCGCACCTGCTTTCGCGCGTGCGCACCTGGGCGAAGGAGCTCGGATTTTCACAGATCGGCGTGGCCGGAGTGGATTTGTCGGATGCCGAGGCCGGGCTTGCGGCCTGGCTCGAGGCGGGCTTTCACGGCTCGATGCTCTACATGGCACGCCACGGCGCCAAGCGCGCGCGGCCTGCGGAGCTGGTGCCCGGCACCGTGAGCGTGATCACCGCGCGCATGGACTACCTGCCGCGCACGCTGGCTGATGGCTGGCAGGCCGTCGAGTGGCAGCGCCTCGCGGACCCGCAGGCGGCGAGCGTGTCGCTGTATGCACGCGGCCGCGACTACCACAAGGTGCTGCGCGCACGCCTGCAGACGTTGGCCGAGCGCATCGCCGGCGAGATCGGGCCGTTCGGTCGGCGCGTGTTCACCGACTCGGCGCCCGTACTCGAGGTGGAGCTGGCGGCGCGCAGCGGCCTGGGCTGGCGCGGCAAGCACACGCTGGCGCTGTCGCGCGACGCGGGCTCGACCTTCTTCCTCGGCGAACTGTTCGTCGACCTCGCGCTGCCGGTCAGCGCGCCGGTGGACGACCACTGCGGCAGCTGCAGTGCCTGCATCGATGTCTGCCCGACGCAGGCGATCGTCGCGCCGTACCGGCTCGACGCACGGCGCTGCATCTCCTACCTGACGATCGAGCTCGACGGGCCGATCCCCGTCGAGCTGCGCCCATTGATCGGCAACCGTGTCTACGGCTGCGACGATTGCCAGCTCGCCTGCCCGTGGAACAAGTACGCGCAGCGCGCGGTGCTGCCCGACTTCGAGGCCCGCCATGGACTCGACCGCTCGGGCCTGCTCGAGCTTTGGCGCTGGGACCCAGCGGCGTTCGAGCGCCGCACTGAGGGCAGCGCGATCCGGCGCATCGGCTACGAGCGCTGGCGCCGCAACCTGGCGGTGGCGCTCGGCAATGCGCTGCGGCTCAGCGGCGATCAGATCATCGCCGCCGCGTTGGACGGGTCTCGCGCGCGCGCCAGCGACCTCGTTGGCGCGCACATCGACTGGGCCCTGTCCCAGGGAGAACCCGGTGAGTGATGCCCACAACGGCAGCGGTCGGCGACGGTGGCAGGCTGCGCGTTGTCGCATGATGGACTGCCCATCGCCGCTGCCGAACCTGCCGAGGATCACCCGTCGCACGATGCTGGCCGCCCTGAGCCCCTGCGCGCTGCCTGCCTGGGCGACGCCGCCCATCACTGTCGAAGGCAGCAGTTTCGCCGGCGACATCGTGCTCGCGGACACGCCCTTGCTGCTCAACGGCGTGGGCCTGCGCGCGGTGGCCTGGCTCAAGGGCTATGCCGCCGCGCTGTACCTGCCGCGCAAGGCCACGACCACGCCGCAGGTGCTGGCCCAGACCGGGCCGAAGCGGCTGCGGCTGAAGATGCTGGTGGAGGTGAGTGCCGACGAGTTCGTGAAGGCCTTCCACAAGGGCGTGTCGCGCAACACCTCGCCGGCCGACGCCGGGCGCCTGGCCGAGCGCATGCTGCGCTTCGACACCCAGGTGCGCAGCCTGGGCAAGCTGCGCAAGGGCGACGTGGTCGACCTCGACTTCCTGCCCGGCCGCGGCCTCGTGATGTCGCGCAACGGCACGGCACGCTTCGAGCCGATCGCCGGCGAGGACCTGTACGCGGCGCTGCTGCGCTGCTTCCTCGGCGAGCGTCCGGCCGACCCGGAGCTCAAGGCCGGGCTGCTGGGTGGGCCCACCTCCTGAGTGTCGCGCCGAACTTGCCGCGCCTGCGATGATCCAGCTTCTTTCCACCGTAGCAACCCAACGGAGACCTTTGATGCAACGTAGAGCCCTCGCCGCCGTGACCGCCGCCTTCGCCGCCTCGGCCTTCTCGCCCTGGGCGCTGGCGCAGGCCTACCCGGCCAAGCCGGTGCGCCTGGTGGTGCCCTTCGCGCCCGGCGGCACCACCGACATCGTGGCCCGCGTGGTCGCCGAGAAGGCCAACGTGGCGCTCGGCCAGACCCTGATCGTCGAGAACAAGGCCGGCGGCGGTGGCTCGATCGGCGCGCTGGAAGTGATCAAGGCGCCGGCCGACGGCTACGTGCTGGGCATGGCAACGGTCAGCACCACGGCGGCCAACCCGGCGATCAACGCCAAGATCGGCTACGACCCGACCAAGGACTTCACGCCGATCATCAACATCGCGGCCACGCCGAACGTGATCGCGGTGCACCCGAGCTTTCCGGCCAAGGACTACAAGACCTTCCTCGAGGTGATCAAGAAGAACCCGGGCAAGTACAGCTTTGCCAGCTCGGGCACCGGCGGCATCGGCCACCTGCAGATGGAGCTGTTCAAGAGCCTGTCGGGCACCTTCATCACCCACATCCCCTACCGCGGCGCGGGCCCGGCCCTGAACGACACGGTGGCCGGCCAGGTGCCGATCATCTTCGACAACATGCCCTCGGCGCTGCCCTTCATCAAGGACGGGCGCCTGGTGCCGATCGTCGTCGCCGCGCCGCAGCGCCTGGCCGTGTTGCCCAACGTGCCGACCTTCAAGGAAGTGGGCCTCGAGCAGGTGAACCGCATGGCCTACTACGGCGTGCTCGGCCCCAAGGGCCTGCCCAAGGACGTGATCGACAAGGTGGCTGCCGCGATCAGGAAGACCTCCGAACTGCCCGAGGTGAAGAAGCGCATCGAGGACACCGGCTCGCTGATGATCCTGAACACGCCCGAGCAGTTCGCCGCGCAAATCCAGGCCGAGTTTGACGTCTACAAGAAGGTCGTGGCGCAGCAGAAGCTGACGCTGGAATAAGGTCCACCCCCGTTGCGGCTTCGCCGCTCCCCCTCAAGGGGGCACCGCCAGCGGACCGGCAAAGCCGGATCCGCGGCGGTCGCTGGAATGACCGCCATCATCGATCGATTTCTGGACGCCCTCTGGATCGAGGACGGTCTGGCCGCCAACACGCTGGCCGCGTACCGGCGTGACCTGACGCTGTACGCGGTCTGGTTGGCGACCGAGCGCGCGGGCGCGGCGATCGAGGCCAGTCGCGAGAGCGACCTGCTGGCCTACATCGCGGCGCGCCATGCGGGCTCGCGCGCCACCAGCGCGAACCGGCGCCTGACGGTGTTCAAGCGCTTCTTCCGCTGGGCGCTGCGCGAGCGGCTCGCTGACGCCGACCCGACGCTGCGCCTGCGCAACGCGAAGCAGTCCCTGCGCGTGCCCAAGACGCTGTCGGAGGCGCAGGTCGAGGCCTTGCTCGCGGCGCCCGACGTCGACAAGCCGCTGGGCCTGCGCGACCGCGCGATGCTCGAGTTGTTGTACGCCTGCGGCCTGCGCGTGTCCGAGCTGGTGACGCTCAAGACCGTGCAGATCGGGCTGGCCGAAGGCTGCCTGCGCGTCACCGGCAAGGGCAGCAAGGAGCGGCTGGTGCCTTTCGGCGAGGAGGCGCACCGCTGGCTCGGGCGCTACCTGGCCGAGGCGCGCGCCGCGATCCTGGCCGGCCAGTCGAGCGAGGCCCTGTTCGTCACCGCGCGCGGCGGCGCGATGACGCGCCAGATGTTCTGGAAGCTGATCAAGGCCCATGCGGCCAAGGCCGGCATCGACGCGCCGCTGTCGCCGCACACGCTGCGCCACGCCTTCGCGACCCACCTGCTGAACCACGGCGCCGACCTGCGCGCGGTGCAGATGCTGCTGGGGCATGCCGACATCTCGACGACGACGATCTACACCCATGTGGCGCGCGAGCGCTTGCGGGCGCTGCACGCGCGGCATCACCCGCGCGGCTGACCAAAGAAAAAACCCGCGCGGCGGGCGCCGCGCGGGTCGGATGCTGCGTTGTGCCGGGGGCTCAGAACACGTAGATCACGCCGACCGCGCCGCCGCTGGCCTTGACCGTGGGCGTGCCGGCGGTCGCCTTCCAGTTGCCGGCCTCGGCGTAGCCGTAGGTGTTCTTGAAGATCTCCTTGTTGATGAAGACCTCCCAGGACTTGATCTTGGCGGCGCTGTCCGAGTTGTTTGCGTAGTGCGCGCCGACGTTGAAGCCGGCCACCGGGGCGACGACGCCGAGCACGTAGCCCTTGCCCTGGCCGCCGTTGGCGATCTTGCCGCCGTCGGCGACGCTGGCCATCACCTTGGCGACGCCGAAGTCCCAGCTGCCGGCGAGGGCGAAGAAGTCCTTGCCTGCCGAGTCGTCCTTGGTCTGCACCGTCGCGCCGACGAGCAGGGGGCCCGCGGCGTACTTCACGGCGGCCGAGAAGACATCCTTGTTGCCGTCCTGGCTGTTGCCCTTGACGCGCAGGCCGAACTGGGTCGTGAGACCGCCCATCGCCGGGGCGATGTACTGGATCGACCGGCTCTGGCGGCCCTTGGCCCAGGCGCCCACGCCGCTGTAGGCAGCGGCCGAGACGCCGTTGGACTGGCCGTTGAAATCGAAGTCGCCCATCATCTGGAAGGGCACCGAGTCCTGACGACCCACGCGCACTTCGCCGAAGGCGCCGGACATGCCGAGCCAGGCCTGGCGGTTGAAGAACGGCCCTTCGGTACCGGCGATCTCGTCGACGGTCACTTCGCCGCGGCTGGTGATGCCACCGGTTTCGAACTTGAAGTTGACCTTGACGCCCGAGCCGACGTCGGCCGAGCCCTTGAGGCCCACGCGGGTGGTCGAGTTGCATTCGGACGAGCCGTTGTCGCCGCCGGAATGCAGGTCGGCCTTGACGTCGAACAGGTCGCTGTAGAGGCTCTTGCCGTAACAGACGTCGGCCAGACCGTAGATCGACACTTGCGCTTGCGCAGCGCCCGCCAGGGCCAGGAGGCCGGCCGCGGCGATGATGGATTTGTTGAACATGGAAACTCTCCTGCTAAGGGAAAACGTTACGAGCGAGTCAGTGTAGTGACGGGTTCGGCCTTGACTCGGCAGCCACCTCGATTTCGTTGCTGCAATGCAACAATCCGGGCTGCCGCTGCCCAAACCCACCCATGGACCACACCTTCGTCTCCGCCCTGATCCTGCTGCTGCTCGTGCTGGACCCGTTCGGCAGCCTGCCGATCTTCATTTCGGTGATGCGCAACGTGGCGCCCGAGCGGCGCGCGCGGGTGGCCCTGCGCGAAACGGCCATCGCCTTCGGCGTGCTGCTGGGTTTCATGCTCGCCGGGCAGGCCTTCCTGTCGCTGATGCACCTGTCCGAGCGCTCGCTCGAGGTGGCCGGTGGCGTGATCCTGCTGGTGATCGCGATGAAGATGATCTTCGCCACCGGCGGCGAGCTCTACGCCGGCGACGGCAAGCCGCGCGAGCCGCTGATCTTTCCGCTGGCGGTGCCGCTGCTGGCCGGGCCCTCGGCCATGGCCACCGTGCTGCTGCTGGCCTCGCGCCAGCCCGAGCGCCTGATGCATTGGGTGGCCGCGCTGACGGTGGCGATGGCCGTCAGCGCCGTGGTGCTGATCGCGGCCGACCGCATCCGCAAGTGGATCGGCAGCTCGATGGTCAGCGCGGTCGAGAAGCTGATGGGCCTGGTGCTCACCGCGATCGCGGTCGAGATGATCCTGGCCGGCCTGAAGCGCTACTTCTTCGAGGGCTGATCGCGCCAACGGCGCACGAAGCCGCGGTCGATCGCGTCCTTCCACCAGCCCATCATCCAGCCCTGGGCCGACCAGCCGCCCCAGCTGGCGAGCGCACGGCCGTCGCCGAGCGAGAGCAGGTTGAGCGAACGGCGCTGCGGGCGGTAGGGCACCAGCGTGCCGCCGCCGACCAGGGCGCGCAGGTTGGCCGCCAGCACCGGGCCGGCGCGCACGGCATAGACGCCGCTGCGCGGGTGCGCGGCATCGTCGCGCGCGATCAGGTCGCCGGCGGCCAGCACGTTGGCGTGGCTCGCGCTCTGCAGCGTGGCGCCCACGCGCACGTAGCCGGCGTCGTCCAGGGCCAGGCCGCTGCCGGCCAGCCAGGCCGGCGCATCGCTGCCGGTGGCGACGACCGGCAGGTCGCAGACCACGCGCATCGAGCCCACCACGACATGGCGTGCCTCGATCGCCGTGCAGCGGCCGGGCAGCAGCTGCACCTTGGCGCGCCGCAGCGCGGCCTGGGCACGCGCGCGCGCGGTCGGAGGGTGGCCCTGCAGCAAGTCGCCATCGCACACCAGCGCGAGGCTGTGGCGCGCGCCGAGTCCGGCACGCGCGGCCAGCACCAGCTCGACGCCGGCGGCGCCGTTGCCGATCACCACCAGCGCGACCGGCCGCTCGTCGGCCAACGTGCGCGCGCGCTGCCAGAGTTCGACGAAGGTCTCGATCGGCCGCACGAACAGCGCGTGCTCGCGTGCGCCGGGGATGCGATCGCGGTCCTGCACCGGCCCGGTGTTCAGGCACAGCAGGTCGTAGCCGATGCGCTCGCCGTCGGCCAGCGCCACCTCGCGGGCCTGCGCGTCCAGCGCCACCGCACGGCCCAGGCGCAGCGGCACGCTGGCGGCCCGGGCCAGCGCGCCGACGTCGATCGTGCAGTGATCGAGGGCGTAGCGCCCGGCGATCAGCCCCGGCACCATGCCCGAGTACAGCAGCTGCGCCTGCGGCGTCACCAGCAGCACCTCGCCGCCGGGCAGGCGCTGGCGCATCACGTCGGCCAGCACCGACAACTGGGCGTGGCCGGCGCCGAGCAGCAGCACGCGCTTCATCGGCTGCGCACGGGATTGACAGTCATGTGTGCCCGTAGCACCGTGGTACCTTCAAGCTTGCGGGGGCCCAGGGTGGAGGTGCGGCACAGGGACAGATCGATCGAGGGGAAGTGCGACCGGATCGTGCCCGCCGGCCGTCGAGCCTTCTTTGTGCGCTGCGCTTGTCGCCGCCGCAGGGTGTGCAGTGGCGCCGCCGCCATTGCCCGGCATCGTACTGCCCAATCAGGTTGTCATCGGTCCTCGTCTCACAACTGCAGGACAGCCCAGCCTGGAGCAGCTGCGCCAGTTGCGTGCGCACGGTTACGACGTTGTTCTGCATGTCACGTCGCAGCTGTCGCCGAGGGGTGTCGATGCCGAAGCGTCGGTGGTGGCGGCTCAGGGGATCCGCTACGTGCGGGTCGGCGTCGATTCAAGGGCGCTGACGGAGGAAGACCAGCGACTGGTTTCGCGGTCGCTGGATGGAGCCTCTACGCAGAAGGTGCTGGTGCGCTGCGATCTGAACCTGCTGGCGTCGGCATTGGTGTTCGTCTATCGGGTCGCCGACCGCGGTGAAGACCTGCAACGAGCACGCGTCGAACTGGAACTGGCGGGTGTTCCGCGCGGCCCTGTGCTCCAGTTCATTGAACAGCGATTGAGCGCTGTCGGACTGTCGTTCGAACCGGTTTGAACCAACCAGCTGCACCCGATTCACCGACCTACCGCATTGAGCGACCAGTCGTAGTCGAGGAAGGTCACGGGCAGCGCGCGCTCGCGCAGCTTGGCCTGCTCGTCGGCGCGGTCGCTCAGTTGCACGGCATGGCGCGCGAACACGTCCTCCAGGCGGCTGAAACCCAGCTGGCCCTTCTCGAAGTCCTCGCGATACCACTTGAAGATCGGGTTCACCTCGATCCGGCCGTCGCGCACGCGGTTGCGCGTGCGGTCGCCGAGGAAACGCTGCATGCCGTCCTCGAGCTGGGTCTCCAGGCGCGCGGCCGTGAAGGCCTCGGGCCGCAGCGCCGGGCAGCCGATCGACGCGCAATTCACCGCCGCGTGGATGCGCGGGTCCGCGAACTTCGGGCGCAGCGCCTCGTGCTCGACCCAGTCGAGGTGGCGCTTCGCGCCGAGCAGGCTGAAGAACTCGATCTTCCAGGGGCTGCGAAACAGCGAGCCGAGGTCCTTGATCGAGGCCAGGTCCGGGTAGCGGGTGAGGACCAGCTCGACCGTGAAGGCGTTGTAGGCATTGATCAGGAAGGCCATGCGCTGCGCCGCCGGCCAGCGCTCGAAGTCGGCCGCGGGCACGCCGCCGAAGGCGTCGAGCACCCGGCGCAGTGCGGCGCGGTCGCGCGCGAAGCCGGTGTAGTCGACGCGGCTCTGCTTGCCGTCGGGAAGCCAGCGCACATGGGCCTTCAGCAGTGCGTCCCAGGCCGCGTAGCCGTGGTCGAAGGACTGTGCCAGCGCGGCCGCCGGCCACAGCGCGAACAAGATCAGGTTCCGACGCCGCATCGTCTCAGGCCCGCTTCCACGCGTGGAACCGCTCGACCCAAGCGAGCAGCCGGGTCGGCTGGTGCGCGCGCTTCCACTCGCCGGCCGCGTACTTGTTCGCCTCCGCGAGCGTGGGGTAGGTGTGGATCGTGCCGAGGATCTTGTTCAAGCCGAGCCCATGTTTCATCGCCAGCACGTACTCGGCCAGCAGGTCGGCCGCATGTTCGCCGACGATCGTCACCCCGAGTATCCGGTCGCGACCGGGCTCGGTCAGCACCTTGACGAATCCGTGCGCCGCCGAGTCGGCGATCGCACGGTCGAGGTCGTCGATGCCGTAGCGCGTCACCTCGCAGGCGACGCCCTGCGCCTGGGCCTCCTGCTCGTTCAGGCCGACGCGCGCCACCTCGGGGTCGATGAAGGTGGCGGACGGGATCACGCGGTAGTCGACCTTGAACTTCTTCAGCGAGCCGAACAGCGCGTTGACGCTGGCGTACCAGGCCTGGTGCGCGGCGGTGTGCGTGAACTGGAACGGCCCGGCCACGTCGCCAGCGGCGAGGATGTTGGGGTAGATCGTGCGCAGGTACTCGTCGGTCTGCACCGTGCGAGCGACCGGGATGCCGAGCTCCTCGAGCCCGAAGCCGGTCAGGCGCGCGCTGCGTCCGACCGCGACGAGCAGCGCGTCGAAGGCGATCGCGCGCTCGGTGCCGCCGGCCTCGATCACGAGAGTTTTCTCGCCCTCGCGCCGCTCGCAGCGCAGCGCCTTGTGCCCCGCGAGCACCGTCACGCCGTCGGCCTCGAGCGCACGGCGTGCAAAGCTCGACACCTCCTCGTCCTCGCGCGCCAGCAGGCGCGGCAACTGCTCGACCTGCGTCACCTGCGAGCCCAGGCGCGCGAAGGCCTGCGCCAACTCGCAGCCGATCGGCCCGCCGCCGAGCACGACCAGGCGCCGGGGCAGCTCGCGCAGGCCCCACAGCGTGTCGCTGGTCAGGTAGCCCGCGTCGTCCAGCCCCGGCAGCGGCGGTACGAAGGGCGCGGCACCCGTGGCGACGACGATGCTGCGGGTGGCCAGCGTCTGCGTCGTGCCGTCGTCCTTCGTGATCTCGACATGCCAGGGGCTCGTGATGCGCGCGCGGCCGAGCACCACGTCGACGCCGAGCTGCGTGTAGCGCTCAACCGAGTCGTGCGGCTCGACCTCGCGCACGACGCGCGCCACGCGCTCCATCACCTGGGAGAAGTCGACCGTCGCCTCGGCGCGCGCGAGGCCGTAGTCGCTGGCGTGCCGGATCTGGCGCGCCAGCGTCGCGGTCTTGATCAGCGCCTTGCTCGGCACGCAGCCGTAGTTCAGGCAGTCGCCGCCCATCTTGTGCGACTCGACCAGCGTGACCTTGGCCTTGACCGCGGCGCCGATGTAGGCGGTGACGAGGCCGGCCGCCCCGGCGCCGATGACGACCAGGTTGCGGTCGTAGGTCTTCGGCCTCAGGTGCCGCCAGCGCGCGTAGACCTTGCGTGCGGCCACGGTGTCCACGATCTTCTTCGCGACCAGCGGGAACAGGCCGAGCAGCACGAAGGAGCCGATCAGTCCCGGCGAAAGAATGCCCTGCAGCGAGTCGATCTTCGCCAGCTGCGTACCCGCGTTCACATAGACGACGGTGCCGGCGAGCATGCCGAGCTGGCTGACCCAGTAGAAGGTCCAGGCCCGCATCCTCGTCAGGCCCATCAGCAGGTTGATGACGAAGAAGGGCACCAGCGGCACCAGGCGCAGCGTGAAGAGGTAGAACGCGCCGTCCTTGTCGAGGCCGCGGTCCAGCTCGGCCAGGCGGGCGCCGAACTTCGCGCGCACGCCGTCGCGCAGCAGGTAGCGCGACACGAGAAAGGCCAGCGTGGCGCCGATCGACGAGGCGAAGGACACGATCAAGGTGCCCCAGCCGAGACCGAACAGCGCGCCGGCGGCAAGCGTGAGCACCGCGGCCCCGGGCAAGGACGCGGCCGTGGTGGCGACGTAGATCGCGAAGAATGCGCCGCCGACGAGCCACGGGCGCTTGGCCGTCAGCAGTTCGAACTCGGCCTGCCGAGCCTTCAGCGTGGACAGGCTGAGCACGCTGCCGAGGTCGAACACGAAAAAGGCGGCGGCCAACGCGAGCAGCAACGCAGCGACGATCAGCAGCTTGTTCTTGGTCATGGGCTAGGGTCGGTGGTGGGCGGGCGGACCTTACAGCCTTTCCTTCAGCGCGGCTTCGACAGCAGCCTCGCGCCGCCGACGATGCGCGTGGCGATCGTCAGCGCGCACAGCGCCGCGAAGCCGTAGGCCCACCAGGCGAAGTGCTGCGGCCACAGGCACATCAGCGCGAAGCAGATCAGGGTCTCGCTGGCTTCGGTCAGTCCGCCCAGGTAGTACAGCCCCTTGCTCGGGTAGGCGTCGCTGGCCAGGCCGCGCCGCTCGGCGAACACGGCGAACGCGAGGAAGCTCGATCCGGTGCCGATGAAGGCGGCCAGCAGCACCGCGGCCGGCAGCGCGTGGGCGGACGGATCGGCGAACGCGAAGCCGAGCGGGATGCTGGCGTAGAACAGGAAGTCGAGCGTGATGTCGAGGAAGGCGCCGCGGTCGGTGGCGACGGTCAGGCGTGCGAGCGGGCCGTCCAGCCCATCGGCCAGGCGGCTGGCGAGCAGCAGCGCGAGGCCGAGCAGGTAGGACTGCATGGCGATCGCCGCGGCGCCGGCCAGGCCGATGGCGAAGCCGGTCACCGTCACCGCGTCCGCACCGATGCCGGCACGCGCGAGCGTGCGCGCGCCGGCCTGCAGCAGCGGCTGCAGCAAGGCGTTGGCGGCGCGGTCAAGCATCGTCCGTGCGCGCGTCGAGATCAATCACCTGCGCACCGGCCGGCACGTCGGCCGGATCGTGCGTGACCAGCAGCGCGGGCACGCCGCGTGCGCGCAGCGTCGCGAAAGTGAACTCACGCACCTGCGCCCGCAAGGCCTGGTCGAGCTTGTTGAACGGCTCGTCGAGCAGCAGCGCACGCGGCTGCGCAAGCAGTGCCCGCAGCAGCGAGACGCGCGCGCGCTGGCCGCCCGACAGGCTGGCCGGCATGCGCTCGCCCAAGCCCGCCAGCCCGGCCTCGGCGAGCGCGGCTTCGGTCGCCGCGTGGCGCGCGTGGTGCCCGCCCGCCGGCAGCGCGAACAGCAGGTTCTCGCGCACGCTCAGGTGCGGAAACAGCAGGTCGTCCTGGAACAGCAGGCCGATGCGTCGCTGCTGGATCGGCCGCGCTTCGAGCGCCTGGCCATCCAGACGCATCCGGCCGCGCGCCTCGAACGGCGGTGTCGGCAGCGTGCCGGCCACCCAGGCCAGCAGGCTGGACTTGCCCGAGCCGCTCGGTCCCATCACCGCGAGCACCCCGCCCGGGTCGACGCGTGCACTGAGGCCGCGCAGCAGCGCACGGCCCGCGACGCCGATGTGCACGTCAGCGAGTTCGAGTGCCATCGGCAAGCGGGGCGGCCATGCCCTCGATTCTGCGGCGCTGCCCGCGTGCCACCGCGGCGGCCAGCCCGAAGCCGAGAGCCGGCAGCAGCGCCTGCAGCAGCGCGAAGGCTGCGGCCGTGTGGCGCTGCCCGCCGGCCGCCAGCGTGACCGCCTCGGTGGTGACGGTGGCCAGCCGCCCGCCGCCAATGAACTGCGTCGGCAGGTACTGGGCCACGCTGACGGCGAACCCCACGGCGAGTGCGGCGGCCACCGGCGCGGCCAGCAGCGGCACCTTGATGCGCCACCAGAAAGCCGCGTGCGAGCGGCCGAGCGCGAGCGCGGCGTGCTCGTAGCGCAGGTCGAAGCTGCGCCAGGCAGGCGCGAGCGCGACGAACACATAGGGCAGGGCCATCAGCCCATGCACCCAGGCCAGGCCGGCCAGCGTGCCGTCCAGGCGCAGCGGCAGCGCCAGGCCGTACAGCCCAACGAGCAGCAGCAGCGGCGGCAGCACCAGGGGCGCCAGCACGAGCGGTATCGCGCGGCGGTCCCAGCCGGGCGGCGTGGCCTCGAACCAGAGCAGCACCAGCACGAGCGCGCCGACGGCCGCGAGCGCGCCGAGCAGGGCCGACAAGCCCAGCGTGCCCAGGCTCGCCGCGACCTGGGTCCAGGCGCTGGTGGTCCAGGCCTGCGGTGCGAGCGCCGGGAAGGTCCAGACGCCGGTGAACGAGGACAGTGCGAGCAGCAGCGCCACCGCCGCGTAGAGCG
>JALHQP010000026.1 GCA_022841885.1 Aquincola sp.
CGGCACCGGACAGGGCGCCCAGCACATCGCCCTTGGTCACGCGGCCGTCGCGGCCGGTGCCGGCCACCGAGCCGGCAGCCAGCTGGTTGTCGGCCATCAGCTTGGCGGCGGCGGGCATCGCGATGCCCGACTTGTCGCTGGCAGCGGGCGCCGCAGCCGCCGCGGGTGCCGCGGTTGCCGCAGCGGGCGCGGCGGCGCTGGCCTTGCCTTCGGTGTCGATCTTTGCGATCACCTGATCACTCGCCACGGTGCCGCCGCCGGCGACCACATGCGCCGCCAGCACGCCGGCAGCCGGTGCCGGCACCTCGAGCACGACCTTGTCGGTTTCGATCTCGATCAGGATCTCATCCAGCGCCACGGCTTCGCCGGGCTGCTTCTTCCACTGCAGGAGGGTGGCTTCCGCGACCGACTCGGACAGTTGCGGGACTTTGACTTCAACGATGGCCATTGTTGTTTTCCGTCTTGATTACTTGGCGAGCACGAAGCCCTTCAACTTGCCGAAAGCCTGGTCGAGCAGCGCCTTGAGCTGCTCGACGTGCAGGTGGGCGTAGCCCACCGCGGGCGAGGCCGACGCGGGGCGGCCGGCGTAGCCGAGCTTCTGCCCTTCGACCATGTTCTCGTGGATGTAGTGCTGCACGAAGAACCAGGCGCCCTGGTTCTGCGGCTCGTCCTGGCACCACACCACCTCGGTGCAGTTCGGGAAGCGCTTCATCTCGGCCGCGAAAGCCTTGTGCGGGAACGGGTAGAGCTGCTCGACGCGCACGATCGCCACGTCCCAGGCCTTCTTCTCGTCGCGGCGCTTGATCAGGTCGTAGGCCACCTTGCCCGAGCAGGCGATCACGCGCTTGACCTTGTCGGGTTCGACCTCGGCGCGCGCCGGACCGATCACGGTCCGGAACTCGCCCTTGGTGAACTCGGCCAGTGGCGACGTGGCGTCCTTGGCGCGCAGCAGCGACTTGGGCGTCATGATGATCAGGGGCTTCCTGAACATGCGCACCATCTGCCGGCGCAGCAGGTGGAAGATCTGGCTCGCCGAGGTCGGCTGCACCACCTGCATGTTGTTGTCGGCGGCCAGCTGCATGAAGCGCTCCAGGCGCGCCGAGCTGTGCTCCGGGCCCTGGCCCTCGTAGCCGTGCGGCAGCATCAGCGTCAGGCCGTTGACGCGGCCCCACTTGACTTCGCCCGAAGCGATGAACTGGTCGATCACGACCTGCGCGCCGTTGACGAAGTCGCCGAACTGGGCCTCCCAGATCGTCAGCGTGTTCGGCTCGGCCGAGGCGTAGCCGTACTCGAAGCCGAGCACCGCTTCTTCGGAAAGAATCGAGTCGATCACGACGAACGGCGCCTGGCCGTCGGCCACGTTGGACAGTGGCACGTAGATGCCGGTGTCCCACTTCTCGCGGTTCTGGTCGTGCAGCACCGCGTGACGGTGCGTGAACGTGCCGCGCCCGCAGTCCTCGCCCGACAGGCGCACCGGGTAGCCGCTGGCCACCAGCGAGGCGTAGGCCAGGTGCTCGCCCATGCCCCAGTCGACGTTGATCTCGCCGCGACCCATCGCGGCGCGGTCGGCCAGCACCTTCTCGACCAGCGGATGGGCCTTGAAGTCCTTCGGGATCGTCGTGATGCGCTCGGCGAGGCGCTTGACCTCGGCCAGCGGCAGCGCGGTGTCGGCCGCATCGGTCCACTTCTTGCCGAGGAAGGGCGCCCAGTCGACCGCGTACTTGCTCTTGAAGTTGGTCAGCACCGGGTCGACCGTGTGCTTGCCCGCGTCCATCGCGGCGCGGAAAGCCTTGACCATGTCGTCCGGCCCGTTGGCCGGCAGCACACCCTGCGCCACCAGCTTGTCGCCGTAGAGCTTGCGCGTGCCCGGGTGCTGAGCGATCTTCTTGTACATCAGCGGCTGCGTCAGCGCCGGCGTGTCCTGTTCGTTGTGGCCGAGCTTGCGGAAGCAGATGATGTCGACCACCACGTCCTTGTTGAACTCCTGGCGGTAGTCCAGCGCCAGCTGCGTGCACCAGACCACGGCCTCCGGGTCGTCGCCGTTCACGTGCAGCACCGGCGCCTCGATCATCTTGACCACGTCGGTGCAGTACAGCGTCGAGCGGCTGTCGCGCGGATCGCTGGTGGTGAAGCCGATCTGGTTGTTGATGACGAGGTGCACCGTGCCACCGGTGTAGTAGCCGCGCGTCTGCGCCAGTGCCAGTGTCTCCATCACGACGCCCTGGCCGGCGAAGGCCGCGTCGCCATGCACCAGCACCGGCAGCACCTGGTCACCCGTCTGGTCGCCACGCCGGTCCTGGCGCGCCTTGACGCTGCCCTCGACGACCGGGTTCACGATCTCGAGATGGGACGGGTTGAACGCCAGACTCAGGTGCACCGGGCCGCCCGGCGTCGTCAGGTCGCTCGAGAAGCCCTGGTGGTACTTCACGTCGCCGGCCGGCAGCACTTCGGCCGCTGTGTGGTCGAACTCGGCGAACAGGTCCTTGGGCATCTTGCCCAGGGTGTTGACCAGCACGTTCAGGCGCCCGCGGTGCGCCATGCCGATCACGATCTCCTGCACGCCTTTCTCGCCGGCGCGCTGCACCAGCTCGTCCATCGAGGCGATGAAGCTCTCGCCGCCTTCGAGCGAGAAGCGCTTCTGGCCGACGTACTTGGTGTGCAGGTAGCGCTCCAGGCCTTCGGCCGCCGTCAGGCGGTCGAGGATGTGGCGCTTGTCGTCGGCCGTGAAGCTCGGCGTGCTGCGCGCGCTCTCCAGGCGCTCCTGCCACCAGCGCTTCTCGGCCGGCTCCGTGCAGTGCATGAACTCGGCACCGATGCTGCGGCAGTAGGTGTCGCGCAGCGCCTGCACGATCTCGCGCAGGGTCATGTTCTCGGCCTTCGAGAAATAGGTGTTCGCGGCCGAGAAGCTGATGTCGAGATCGGCTTCGGTGAGGTCGTAGAACGCCGGCTCGAGTTCGGGAATCTTGGGGCGCTCGGTGCGCTTGAGCGGGTCCAGGTCGGCCCAGCGGCTGCCGAGGAAGCGGTACGCCGCGATCAGCGACTGGACATGGACCTGCTTGCGCGCGACCGCAAGGTCGGCCTCGCTGGCCTTGAGTGCAAACGCATTGGCCTTGGCGCGCTGGGCGAAGGATTCGACGACGGGGGCGTGGGCGACGTCGCGGGACGTCGAGCCGTCCACCGCGGGCACGTTCTGCAGCCGGTCGAAGTAGGCACGCCAGTTCTCGGGCACGCTGCCGGGGTTGTCGAGGTAGGCTTCGTAGAGCTCCTCGACGTAGGGCGCATTGCCCCCGAACAGGTACGAGTTCGACCTGTACTGCTGCATCATCTTTGCTCACCTTTCACCGCGGTCTGCGCGGCGTCGATGGGTTGCACAACCTTCCGCGACCCGGCTTCACCGGTGGGCGGACTAGCGTTTCCGCCTTGCATCAACGGGCCTGCGGCCAGTGGCAAGGGTTTGGAAGGACCAGTTCAAGAACTCAAGGCCGGCACTCTAGCACCGAAGGCTGGCGCTACCTTGACAAATGCGGGGCGAACAACACGCTGATCGTGGCATGTCGCGCAGCGCAGACTGCGACGCTCGGCGGATGAGCGCGCGAGTGATCACCATCCACGCCGACGCACCTTCCAAGCCGCCCACCGGCCAGGCGTGCAACGGTTGCGGCGTGTGCTGCCTGGCCGAGCCCTGCCCGCTCGGCGTGCTGGTGAGCCGGCGGCTGAGCGGCCCCTGCGCCGCGTTGCGCTGGGACCACGCAGGTCGCCACTACCGCTGCGGCCTGGTGTCGCGCGACCGGCCCTGGTGGTCCGCCCTCGCCCGCCGCTGGATCGCCGCCGGCCGCGGCTGCGACTCGGACGCCGAGGTCGCCGCGGCGGCCTGATCCGCGCTCAGGGCGCCGACGCGGCCGACGCCGCCGGCTTGGTCGGCAGCGGCACCGTGCCGCCGACCGACACCCCCACGCCGCCGCGCGAGCCGATCGGAATGCCGATGCCCACGCCGACGCCCACCGACCCGCAGGCGGTCAATGCCGCCAGCGCCAGAGTTGTCATGGCCATGCGCTTCATGCCACCTCCACGGGCCGTTCGGCCACCAGACGTCCGCGCACCTCGCCGTACTCGCGCGCCAGCCGGTCGACCAGCGCGGCCGCCGGCAGCACGGCCTTGACGGCCGCGATGCCCTGGCCGCAGCCCCAGATGTCCTTCCAGGCCTTGCCCTTCGAGCCCTCGCCGGCGCCGAAATTCATCTTGCTCGGGTCGCTCTCGGGCAAGTTGTCGGGGTCCAGGCCCGCGGCGCGGATCGAGGGTGCCAGGTAGTTGCCGTGCACGCCGGTGAACAGGCTCGAGTAGACGATGTCGTCGCTGGTGCCGTCGACGATGGCTTGCTTGTAGGCGTCGGACGCCCGTGCCTCCTCGGTGGCGATGAAGGCCGAGCCGATGTAGGCCAGGTCGGCGCCCATCGCCTGCGCGGCCAGGACGCCGCCGCCGGTGGCAATCGCCCCGGACAGCGCCAGCGGCCCGTTGAACCACTCACGGATCTCCTGGATCAGCGCCAGCGGGCTCTTGACGCCGGCGTGCCCGCCGGCACCCGCGGCCACCGCAATCAGGCCGTCGGCGCCCTTCTCGATCGCCTTCTTCGCAAAGAAGTTGTTGATGATGTCGTGCAGCACGATGCCGCCCCAGGCGTGCACGGCGTCGTTGACGTCGGTGCGCGCACCGAGCGAGGTGATCACCACCGGCACCTTGTACTTCGCGCACACCTGCATGTCGTGCTCGAGGCGGTCGTTGCTCTTGTGCACGATCTGGTTGATCGCGAACGGCGCCGCCGGGCGCTCGGGATGCGCGCGGTCCCAGGCGGCCAAGCCCTCGGTGATCTCGGCCAGCCACTCGTCGAGTTGCGCGGCCGGGCGTGCGTTCAACGCCGGCATCGCCCCGACAATGCCCGAGGTGCATTGCGCAACCACCAGCTTCGGGTTGCTGATGATGAACAGCGGCGCGCCGATCACCGGCAGGCGCAGCTTCTGCAGAACAGGTGGCAAGGCCATCAGAACGCCTCCAGCGCCATCTCGGTCACTGCGGCATGGCCGTCGATGATCGAGTCGCGCACGCCCGGCACCTTCGACAGGATGTGCTCGGCGTAGAAGCGCGCGGTCGCGGCCTTGGCGGCCATGAAGGAGGCATCTTCCGTGGCCTTGTCCTCGGCCACGATCAGTGCGCGCGCCATCTGCCAGCCGGCGACCAGGTTGCCGGCCAGCATCAAGTAGGGCACCGAGCCGGCGAACACCGCATTGGGGCTGGCCTTGGTCTGCCCGGCGACGAAGTCCACCACCTCGACGAAGGCCTTGCGCGCGGCGCTCAGGTGCTTGTGCATCGCCTTCGACGCCGCGCTCGAGCGCTTGGCGAGCGCGGCTTCGGTCGTCTCGACCTGCCTGGCGATCGCCTTGGCCACCTGGCCGCCGTCGCGCGCCGTCTTGCGGCCCACCAGGTCGTTGGCCTGGATCGCGGTCGTGCCTTCGTAGATGGTCAAGATCTTGGCGTCGCGCAGGTGCTGCGCCGCGCCGGTCTCCTCGATGAAGCCCATGCCGCCGTGCACCTGCACGCCCAGCGACGCGACCTCGAGGCTCATCTCGGTGCTGTAGCCCTTCACCAGCGGCACCAGGAATTCGTAGAAGGCCTGGTTCTGCTGGCGCGCGGCGGGATCCGGATGGTGGTGCGCGGCGTCGTGGGCTGCCGCGGCAACGAGGGCCATCGCGCGGCAGCCCTCGGTGTAGGCACGCATCGTCAGCAGCATGCGCTTCACGTCGGGGTGGTGGATGATCGGTGCGGCCTTGTTCATCGAACCGTCGACCGGGCGGCTCTGCACGCGATCGCGCGCATAGCCCACCGCCTGCTGGTAGGCGCGCTCGGCCACCGCCACGCCCTGCATGCCGACCTGGTAGCGCGCGGCGTTCATCATGATGAACATGTACTCGAGACCGCGGTTCTCCTGGCCGATCAGGTGCGCGACCGCGCCGCCGTGGTCGCCGTACTGCAGCACGGCCGTCGGGCTGGCCTTGATGCCGAGCTTGTGCTCGATCGACACGCAGTGCACGTCGTTGCGCGTGCCGTCCGGCAGAACCTTCGGACAGATGAACAGCGAAATGCCCTTCACGCCCTCCGGTGCACCGGTCACGCGCGCGAGCACTAGGTGGACGATGTTGTCCGCCATGTCGTGCTCGCCGTAGGTGATGAAGATCTTGGTGCCGAACAGCTTGTAGCTGCCGTCGGGCTGCGGCTCGGCGCGCGTGCGCACCTGGGCCAGGTCGCTGCCGGCCTGCGGCTCGGTCAGGTTCATCGTGCCGGTCCAGCTGCCGTCGACGAAATGCGGGATGTAGTGGTGCTGCTGCTCCGGCGTGCCGGCGGTCAGCAGTGCCTCGATCGCGCCGTCGGTCAGCAGCGGGCACAGCGCGAAGCTCAGGTTTGCGCTGTTGAGCATCTCGGTGCAGGCCGCGGCGATCGTCTTGGGCAGGCCCTGGCCGCCGAAGTCGGTCGGGTGCTGCAGGCCCTGCCAGCCGCCTTCGCCGAACTGCTTGAACGCTGCCTTGAAGCCCGGCGTCGTGGTCACCACGCCGCCCTTCCACGACGACGGGTTCAGGTCGCCGTCGCGGTTCAGCGGCGCGACCACACCTTCGTTGAACCTGGCGCATTCCTCGAGCACCGCCACGGCGGTGTCGACGCCGGCGTCCTCGAAACCCGGCAGCTGGGCCACGGCCTCGAGGTCGGCCAGCTCCTTCATGCAGAACAGCATGTCCTTGACGGGTGCCCGGTAGCTCATCGTTGTCTCCAGAACATAAGGACAGGGCGCCGCACGGCGCCCGCTCGCCTGTTAGCTATAACTTTTCGATCAGCTCGGGCACGGCGGTGAACAGGTCGGCCTCCAGCCCGTAGTCGGCAATGCTGAAGATCGGCGCCTCGGGGTCCTTGTTGATGGCCACGATGACCTTGCTGTCCTTCATGCCCGCCAGGTGCTGGATCGCGCCGCTGATGCCGCAGGCGATGTACAGCTGCGGCGCAACGATCTTGCCGGTCTGGCCGACCTGCCAGTCGTTGGGCGCGTAGCCGGCATCCACCGCGGCGCGGCTGGCGCCCAGCGCGGCGCCGAGCTTGTCGGCCAGCGGCGTGAGGACTTCGGTGAACTTGTCCGAGCTGCCCAGCGCGCGGCCGCCGCTGACGATGATCTTGGCGGCCGTCAGCTCCGGGCGGTCGAGCTTGACGATCTCGGCGCCGACGAAGCTGGAGGTGCCACTGTCGGCCACGGCCTCGATCTTCTCCACCGCCGCGCTGCCGCCGGCGGCCGCCGGGTCGAAGCCGGTGGTGCGCACCGTGATCACCTTGATGGCATCGGTGCTCTGCACCGTGGCGATCGCGTTGCCGGCGTAGATCGGGCGCTCGAAGGTGTCGGCGCTGATGACCTTGCTGGCGTCGCTGATCTGGCCCATGTCGAGCAGCGCGGCCACACGCGGGGCGACGTTCTTGCCGTGCGCGGTGGCGGGGAACAGCAGGTGGCTGTAGTTCTTGGCCACCGCGAGAACCTGCGCTGCGACGTTTTCGGCCAGCTGCTCCTTCAGGCTCGCGCCGTCGGCATGCAGCACCTTGGCCACGCCGGCGATGCTCGCGGCAGCCTGGGCCGCACCTTGCGCGTCCTGGCCGGCGATCAGCACATGGACTTCACCGCCGCACTGGAGCGCTGCGGTGACGGTGTTGAGCGTGGCGCCCTTGAGGGTGCCGTGGTCGTGTTCGGCAATGACGAGGACAGCCATCTCAGATCACCTTCGCTTCGTTCTTCAGCTTGTCCACCAGGGCCGCCACGTCGGGCACCTTGACGCCGGCGCCGCGCTTGGGCGGCTCGACGACCTTCAGGGTCTTGATGCGCGGGGCCACGTCCACGCCCAGGTCGGCGGGCTTGAAGACGTCGAGCGTCTTCTTCTTGGCCTTCATGATGTTGGGCAGCGTGACGTAGCGCGGCTCGTTCAGGCGCAGGTCGGTGGTCACCACGGCCGGCAGGTTCAGGCGCACGGTCTCGAGGCCGCCGTCGACCTCGCGGGTCACGCTGACCTTGCCGTCGGCGATCTCGACCTTCGACGCGAAGGTGCCCTGCGGCAGGTTGGCGAGTGCGGCCAGCATCTGCCCGGTCTGGTTGCAGTCGTCGTCGATGGCCTGCTTACCGAGGATGACCAGGCCGGGCTGCTCCTTGTCGACCAGCGCCTTGAGCAGCTTGGCCACGGCCAGCGGCTGCAGTTCGTCAGCGCATTCGACCAGGATGGCGCGGTCGGCGCCGATGGCCATCGCAGTGCGCAGGGTCTCCTGGCACTGGGGGACGCCGCAGGACACGGCGATGACCTCGGTGGCCACGCCCTTCTCCTTCAGCCGCACCGCCTCTTCGACGGCGATCTCGTCGAAGGGGTTCATGCTCATCTTGACGTTGGCGATGTCCACGCCCGTGCCATCGGCCTTGACCCGCACCTTGACGTTGTAGTCGACCACCCGTTTCACGGGCACCAGGACCTTCATGCGACGCATCTCCTCGCGCAATTGACGTTAACGTAAAGTGGGATTCTAGGTCGCCGCCCCAGGGCGACCGGCCGCCCGAACGATAAATCGAACGACCGTTCTATTTTAGGGCGCCGTCCCCAGCACCGGCTGTCGCGGCGGTGTCAGCGCCTCGCGGGCACCGCGGTCCACGTCCACGCGACGCAGCAGCACCAGGCCGACGACGAAGAAGATCGCGGTCGAGCCGATCGCCACCCGGTGGTTGCCCGTCGTGGCCCAGGTCACGAGGCCATACGTCACCGGCCCGACGATCGCCGACAGCCGCGTCGCAAAGGCCCAGAGGCCGAAGAACTCGCCCAGCTGCGCCGGCGGCGCGAGCAGCCCGGCCATCGCACGGCCCGCCGACTGGCTCGACCCCATGCACAGGCCCGCGACCACGGCCGCCACCCAGAACAGCCCCGGCCCCTGCGCCGCGACGGCCAGAGCGCACATCACGATCCAGCCCACGAGGGTGATCGCGAGTGCCCGCCGGTGCCCGGTACGGTCCTGCCAGTAACCGAAGGCGAAGGCGCCAACGGCCGAGGCCACGTTGACCAGAAACACCAGCATCATGGTCTCGGTCTGCTTGAAGCCGAGCACCTGCTCCGCGTACACCGCCGCCAGCGCGATCACCACCGCAATGCCGGCCTGGTAGGCCACCGCAGTGGCGAGCAGCCAGCTGAAGTCGCGAAAGCGCTTCGCCTGCTGCCAGGTGCCGCGCAGGCGCCGCAGCGAATCCTGGAGCCCATGTGCCTCACCCGCCTGCGGCACGGCGCGCTCGCGCAGCAGCGCGAAGGTGGCGAGCGACGCGATGCCGTACACCGCCGCCGTGATCAGCATCGTGACCGGCACGAACTGCTCGGCCTTCTGCCCCTGGCCCTGGGCCCAGATCACGTAGCCAAGCGACAGCCCGAGCGACAACATGCCGCCGAAGTAGCCGAAGCTCCAGCCCCAGCCCGACACCTTGCCCAGCGCCTCGCGTTTCGCGAGTTCGGGCAGGAAGGCGGCGGTGAGCGCCTCGCCGTAGGCATAGAACAGGTTCGACAGCACGATGGCTACCACCGCCAACGCCACGTCGTTGCGCCCCACGCCGACCAGGGCCAGGGTGGCCACCACGCAGGCCGCGGTGGTCAGCATCAGCAGCCGCTTCTTCGCGGCGCGCAGGTCGGCATAGGCGCCGATCGCCGGCATCGTGAACATCACGATCAGGTTCGACAGCCCGAGCGCCACGGTCCAGGCCAGCGTGCCCCAGGACGCGCCGTCGGCCACCACACCAACGAAGTAGGCGTTGAACACCGCCGTGAGCACCACGGTCGTGTAGCCCGAGTTGGCGAAGTCGTACATCGCCCAGCCGAACACCTCGCGCTTGCGCACGCCGGGGTTCAGGGCGTCTTGTGCAAAGAGGGCCAAGTGCGGTTCCTCACCTCGCCCCGGGAGGAACGAGCGGGCGCAGCTTAGCCGAGCGACCGTGACGGACGAGGGGTGCGAGCCCCTATCATCGGCCGCCACCGAGCGCGGGTGACGGAACTGGTAGACGTAGGGGGCTTAAAACCCCCAGCCGCAAGGCGTATGGGTTCGATTCCCATCCCGCGCACCAGGCAACGATGAGAGGTGATCGAACGTGATGCCACTGTTTCGATTCGTGGTCGCGATGACGCTGTTCTCGATGATGGGCTCTGGCTGTTCATCCTCCGGCGTGCCAATACCGGAGTCGATCACCGTCGACCAGAACAACCCAAAGCGCATTCGGTTCGTCGTGCACGGTGACCCTGGCTTGAGTCGTTACCCGGACATCCGCGCCTTACCGCTGCCCATGCACGAGAAAATCCGTGAAGGCATGAGGCGGTACGCCAATGACGAGTTAAGTGCTCGAAACTGGTGCCCCAATGGCTTCACCGGTCCCGAGGTCGTGCTGGCCCAAGAGTCAGCTCGGTCGACGAGCCGATTCTGGGTTGATTGCCTGTAGCGAGCCGCAAGAAAAGGCTGGCTCCAGTCAGAGCCTCACCACCGCCCCCGACTCCAACGACTGCGCCGCCGCATCCGCCAGCTTCTGCGCCGCGACGCCATCGTCGATCGTCGTGCGGAAGGCCGCACCGCTTTGCAGGCACTCGAAGAAGTGCACCAGCTCCAGGCGATAGGCCTCGCGGTAGCGCTGCAGGAAGAAATGCTCGGGCTTCTCGGCGTGCACGCCGCTCGCGTCGCTCTGCACCACCTCGCTCGGCCGGTGGTTGCCACACTGGAGCATGCCGTTCGAACCGAGCACCTCGAAGCGCTGGTCGTAGCCGTAGGCGGCGCGGCGGCTGGTGTTGATCTGGCACAGGCGCCCCTTCTTCGTGCGGATGGTGACCACGCTCGAATCGATGTCGGGCACCTTGGCGATCTCGGGGTCCACCAGCACCGAGCCGTTGGCGTAGAGCGTGTCGGCCTCGTCGCCCTCGTCCACGCACAGGATCCAGCGGAAGATGTCGAAGTCGTGGATCAGCATGTCGCGAAAGATGCCGCCCGAGCCCTTGAGGTAATGCGCCGGCGGCGCGCCGGGGTCGCGGCTGGTGATCACCAGCATCTCGGGCACGCCGATCTCGCCGCGCAGCAGGCGCTCCTTGGCGGCGCTGAAGGTGGGGTCGAAGCGGCGCTGGAAGCCGATCATGCAGGCCACGCCCGCGGCCTTGACGGCCTGCGCGCAGGCGGCCGCACGCGGCACCGACAGGTCCACCGGCTTCTCGCAGAAGATGTGCTTGCGCGCCGCGGCGGCGCGGTTGATCAGGTCGCTGTGGGTGTCGGTGGGCGAGCCGATGGCCACCACGTCGATCGACGGGTCGGCGAACACCGCCTCGGGCGTGCACACCGTGGCGCCGAACTGCGCGGCCAACTGCGCCGCACTGTCGGCCACCGGGTCGCAGACGTACTTCAGCGTCACGCCGGCCAGACCCGCGATGTTGCTGCCATGGATGCGGCCGATGCGGCCGGCGCCGAACAGCGCAACGTTCTTCATTCGCAAAGCTCCTGGGTCAAGACGTGGTGAGCAGCGCCGGCTCGTGCTCCAGCTCGAGCCGGCAGGCCAGCGCGATGAACAGGCTCTGCGCCAGGGCCATCGGGCTGGTGAGGGTACGGAAGCCGAAGGTGGCATGGTCCTGCACCAGCAGCACGGCGCTGGCCTCACGCGCCAGCGGGCTCATGCGGCTGTCGGTGATGGTCACCAGCCGGGCGCCTCGCGACAGCGCGGCCTGCGCCACCGCCAACGTCTCCTCGGCATAGGGTGCGAAGGACACCACCACCAGCACGTCGCCGCGCCGCGCCGCGCGCAGCTCGCCCTCGTGCATGCTGCCGAGCGCGGTGACGAGCTGCACCCGCTTGTCGGTGTGCTGCAGCGCGTAGCCGAGGTAGGCGGCCACCGGGAACGAGCGCCGCGAGCCGACGACCCAGATGGCGTCGGTGGCCGCCAGCAGGTCGACCGCGCGGCCGAAGGCCTTGGCGTCCAGGCTGCGTTGCAGCTCCTGCACGCCGACCAGCGCGCCGCCCAGGAACTCCTGCGCGATCTCGGCGCTGGGCAGCGCGCCGGCCCCCGAGGCGATCAGCTCGCGGATGCGCGCCTTGTAGTTGCGGCTGGGCGCGATCTGGCGCGACAGCGAGTCGCGGAACACCTTCTGCAGCTCGGAAAAGCCCGAGTAGCCGAAGTGCTTGGCGAAGCGCACCACGGCCGAGGGCTGCACGTCGCAGTGCCGCGCCACGTCCTGGATGCCGTCCAGCCCGATGTGGTCGCGGTGCTCCTCGACGTAGCGTGCGATCGTCTTGAGCTGGCGTGACAGCTGCTCGTACTCGGCGGAAATCCGCTTGAGCAGCTGGTCGACCGGCGCGTGCGCGGCAGCGCGGTTCACGGCGGCCTCACTCGGGCTGCGCGCCCGGCACCCACTGGTCGTAGTCGACCAGCGCGCCGGTCATCACGCCCGACTCCGGGCTCAGCATGTAGGCGATCAGGCCGGCCAGCTCGTCGGGCCGGGCCAGCTGGCCCATCGGCCGCGCCGCCTCGGCCTTGGCCAGCCAGTCGGCCGGTGCGTCGTGCGCCTTCTTCTGGATCGCGTGTTCGCCCGGCGTGTCCATCCAGCCGGCCATCACGCCGTTGCAGCGAATGCGCTGCGCGCGGTGCGACTGCGCCACGTTCTTGGTCAGGTTGGCCAGCGCGGCCTTGGACGCCGAGTACGACACCAGGAAGGACTGGCCGCAATGCGCCGACTGCGACAGGATGTTGACGATGCTGCCCGGCGCCTTGCGCGCGAGCAGGTGCCGCACCAGGGCCTGCATCAGCAGGAAGGGCCCGCGCGCATTGATGTCGAACTGCGCCTGCCACATGTCGAGCGTGGTCTCGGTCAGCGAGCCGCGCTCGGTGGTGGCTGCGGAGTTGACCAGCGCGTTGACGCTGCCGAGGGCCTGGATCGCGGCGCCCATCAGGCGCGTGCAGTCCTCGGCCCGGCCGACGTCGGCCTGCACATAGTGGCAGGCGGTGCCGAGCGCGCGCACTTCGGCCGCCGCGGCCTCGCCGAGCGCCGAGCGCCGGCCGCTGATGACGATGCCTTCGGCGCCCTCCTGGGCCAGCCGCCGGGCCACCGCGAGGCCGAGGCCCTGGGTGCCGCCGGTGATCAGGGCGCGCGTGCCGCGGTGGCGCGGCGGGGTCGTGCTGTTCATGGCCGGACTGTAGCCGGCGATGGAATCTCATTTCTAAGCAGTTACCATGACAGAATTCAACTTCTGCGCACCTAGACTGGCGCCACGATGAACACCGCCTCGCTGCCCATCCCCGCTGGCCGCCGCCTCGACCTCGCCTGCCTCGGGCGACTCGCCGTGGACCTGTATGCCCAGCAGTTCGGCGCGCGCCTGGAGGACGTGTCGAGCTTCGCCAAGTACCTGGGCGGCAGCTCGGCCAACATCGCCTTCGGCGCCGCCCGCCTGGGCCTGCGCGCCGCGATGATCTCGCGCGTCGGCGACGAGCAGATGGGGCGCTTCCTGGTCGAGACCCTGCAGCGCGAAGGCTGCGACACCTCGATGGTGCAGACCGACCCCGAGCGCCTGACCGCGCTCGCCATCCTCGGCCTGAAGGACCGCGACACCTTCCCGCTGCTGTTCTACCGCGAGAACTGCGCCGACATGGCGACCGACGCGGCGGGCATCCGCGAGGACTTCATCGCCGACTGCCGGGCGCTGCTGATCACCGGCACGCACTTGTCGCAACCGACGGTGCGCCAGGCCTCGGCCCACGCGCTCGACCTGGCCGGCCGCCACGGCGTGCTGCGCGTGCTCGACATCGACTACCGGCCCGTGCTCTGGGGCCTGACCAAGCGCGGCGAAGGTGCCAACCGCTTCGTTGCCGACGCGCGCGTCACCGCCAGCCTGCAGCAGATGCTGCCGCGCTTCGAGTTGCTGCTCGGCACCGAGGAGGAGTTCCTGATCGCCGGCGGCGTGCCGGGCGACCTGCTGGCCAGCCTGCGCTGCGTGCGCGAGGTCACGCCGGCGGCGATGGTGGTCAAGCTCGGCGCCAAAGGCTGCTGCTTCATCGAGGGCGCCGTGCCGAAGCGGCTGGAAGACGCGCCCACCGTGGTCGGCGAACGGATCGAGGTCTTCAACGTGCTCGGCGCCGGCGATGCGTTCGCGGCTGGCCTGATGAGCGGCTTCCTGCGCGGCCAGGGTTTCGAGGACGCAGCACGAACCGCCAACGCCTGTGGCGCGCTCGTCGTGTCGCGCCACGCCTGCGCGCCGGCCATGCCCACGCCCGCCGAGCTGGCGCACTGGTTCAGCGGCCAGCGGGCGCCGCGCGTCGACAGCGACCCGGTGCTCGCCCACCTGCACCGCACGACCGCGCCGCGCCCGGCCTGGCCCGAGCTGTGCGTGATGGCCTTCGACCACCGCTCGCAGTTCGTCGACATGGCGCAGGCGGCCGGCGCTCCCCTCGTTCGCCTGCCGCGCCTGAAGCGCCTGCTGCTCGACGCAGCCGACCGCGCCAGCGAGGCCCATGCGCTGCAAGGCACGGCCGGCGTGTTGATCGACGGCCGCTTCGGCCTCGATGCCCTGGCCGCGGCCACCGGCCGGGGCCTGTCGAAACTTTGGATCGGCCGCCCGGTCGAGCAGCCCGGTTCGCGCCCGCTGGCCTTCGACGGCACGCGCTCGGTCGGCAGCACGCTGGTCGAATGGCCGCGCGAGCAGGTAGTCAAGTGCCTGGTGCATTACCACCCGGACGACGAGGCCGGGCTGCGCGTGGCGCAGGAGGAGCGCCTGCTGGAGCTGTGGGAGGCCACGCGCACCAGCGGCCACGAGCTGCTGCTGGAGGTGATCGCACCGCAGCACGACGACGCGGCCGTGCTGCGCGCGGTCAAGCGCTTCTACAACCTCGGGCTGAAGCCCGAATGGTGGAAGCTGGCGCCGATGGCCGAGGCCTCGTGGGACGCACTGGCAGCGTTGATCGCCGAGCGCGACCCGCAGTGCCGCGGCGCGGTGATCCTCGGCCTGAACCAGCCACTCGACACCCTGGCGGCCGCCTTTGCCCACGCCCGCCACCCGATCGTCAAGGGCTTCATGGTCGGGCGCACGATCTGGGGCGAGGCGTGCACGGCGTGGCTGCGCGGCGAGATCGACGACGCCGTGCTGGTGCAGCGCTGCAGCGAGCGTTATGGTGCGCTGATCCAGGCGTGGCGGCACAGCCGCGTCCCCCAACCATGAGCGCGACGATGAGCACGACGGTTCGACTGACGATGGCGCAGGCGCTGGTGGCACACCTGGCCGCGCTGCGCATCGAGCTCGACGACGGCTCGGTGCTGCCTTACTGCGCCGGCGTATGGGCCATCTACGGCCACGGCAACGTGGCCGGCCTGGGCGAGGCGCTGGCCCAGCACCGCGCGCGCCTGCCGGTGCTGCGCGCCCACAACGAGCAGGCGATGGCGCATGCGGCCATCGCCTTCGGCAAGGCCAACTTCCGCCAGCGCATCATGGCCGTCACCACGTCGATCGGGCCCGGCGCCACCAACCTGCTGACCGCCGCCGCGCTGGCGCATGTGAACCGGCTGCCGGTGCTGCTGCTGCCGGGGGATGTGTTCGCCTCGCGCGCACCCGACCCGGTGCTGCAGCAGGTGGAGGACTACGGCGCCGGCGACATCAGTGCCAACGATGCCTTCAGGCCGCTGGTGCGCTACTTTGACCGCATCACGCGGCCCGAGCAGATCCTCGACGCGCTGCCGCGCGCGTTGCGGGTGATGATCGACCCGGCCACCTGTGGGCCGGTGTGCCTGGCGCTGCCGCAGGACGTGCAGACGATGGCCTTCGACTGCCCGCGCGCCTTTCTCGAGCCGGCCACACTGCACCTGCGGCGCCCCGCGCCCGACGCGCGCGAACTCGCCGCCGCCAACGAACTGCTGACCGCGTCGCGCAAGCCGCTCGTCATTGCCGGTGGCGGCGTTCTCTACAGCCGCGCCGGCGCCTCGCTGGCCGCCTGGGCCACGGCGCACGGCGTGCCGGTGGCCGAGACGCAGGCCGGCAAGGGCAGCCTGGCGTGGAACCATCCACTGAACGTCGGCGCCATCGGCGTCACCGGCTCGCCCGCCGCCAATGCGCTGGCGGCCGAGGCCGACCTCGTGATCGGCGTGGGCACGCGGCTGCAGGACTTCAGCACCGGCTCGCACGCCCTCTTTCCCCAGGCGCAGCTGCTGTCGATCAATGTGCAGCCGTTCGACGCTGGCAAGCGCGGCGGCACCAGCCTGGTGGCCGACGCGCGCGTCGTGCTGGCCGCATTGCGACCCGGCAGTTGGCGTGCCGACGAGCGATGGACCTCGCGCGCGCACCAGCTCGCCGCGCAGTGGAGCGCACGCGTCACCGAACTGACCACCGCGACGCCGCCGGCCGGCACCCTGCCCTACGACGCCGAGGTGATCGGCGCCGTGCGCGACTCGGCGGCCGACAGCGCCGGCCACGACATCGTCGTCTGCGCCGCCGGCACGCTGCCCGCCGAGCTGCACAAGCTGTGGCGCAGCGCGCATGCCGGCGGGTACCACATGGAGTACGGCTACTCCTGCATGGGCTACGAGATCGCCGGCGGCCTGGGCGTCAAGCTCGCGCGCCCCGAGTGCGAGGTGGTGGTGATGGTCGGCGACGGCTCCTACCTGATGCTCAACTCCGAGATCGCAACCTCGCTGATGCTGGGCCTGAAGCTGATCGTCGTGGTGCTCGACAACCGCGGCTTCGGCTGCATCCAGCGCCTGCAGCTGGCCAGCGGCAGCGAGCGCCACAACAACCTGCTCGAGGACAGCGTGCGCGAAGGCGGGCGCGACGTGAAGGTCGACTTCGCCGCGCACGCGGCGAGCCTGGGGGCCCAGGCCGTCAAGGTGGCCAACGTGGCCGAGCTGAAGAGCGCTATGCAGCGTGCGCGCGCCGCCACGCACACGCAAGTGATCGTGATCGACACCACGCCCTGGCGCACCACCGATGACGGCGGCGCCTGGTGGGAGGTGGCGATTCCCGAAGTGTCGCCACGCGCCGAGGTGCGCGCCGCGCGCGCACAGTACGAGACTGCGAAACAGAGGCAACGGCCATGAGCTGGAACGTGCGCATCGGGGTGAATCCCCTGTCGTGGATGAACGACGACCTGCCCTCGCTCGGCGGCGAAACGCTGCTCGAGACGGCGCTGGCCGAAGGCAAGGAGATCGGCTACGCCGGCTTCGAGCTCGGCAACAAGTTCCCGCAGGACGGGCCGGCGCTGAAGGCCAAGCTCGCGGAGTTCGGCCTGGCCTGCGTGTCGGGCTGGTACTCGGGGCACCTGGCGCACGACACGGTCGAACACGAAGTCGAGCACTGCGTCGCGCACATGGACAAGCTGCGCCACAACGGCGTCAAGGTGGTGGTCTACGGCGAGGTGGCCGGCTCGATCCAGGGCGACATGAACCGGCCACTGCGCGAGCGCCCGCGCTTCGCCGACGGCGCGACCTGGCAGACGTATGCGAAAAAGCTCGACGCCTTCGGTACGCACCTGAAGGCCACCTACGGCATCACGCTGGCCTACCACCACCACATGGGCGCCTACGTGGAGTCGCCGGACGACATCGACACGCTGATGCGCTTCACCGACCCCGGCAGCGTGGGCCTGCTGTTCGACACCGGCCACGCGTACTACGGCGGCGCGGCCAACCCCGCAGCCTTGCTGAAGAAGCACGCGTCGCGTGTGGTGCACGTGCATTGCAAGGACGTGCGACCCGGCCTCATCGACAAGGCGCGCAACGACGGCTGGAGCTTCCTGCGCGGCGTGCTGGCCGGCACCTTCACCGTGCCGGGCGACGGCGTGATCGACTACAACGCAGTGCTCGCCGTGTTGCATGAGGCCGGCTACCAGGGCTGGCTGGTCGTCGAGGCCGAGCAGGACCCGACCGTGGCGCCGAGCTACACCTACGCGAAGAAGGGCTACGACACCCTGAAGCGCATCGTCGACAAGTACTGAGATGCCCAGCCACCTGCTTGCCAAGGCCAGCGCCGCCGGCCGCCAGATCGTCGAGGTGACGCCCGAGCGTGCCGGCTGGACGCATGTGGGCTTCCGCGCCGTGCGCCTGCGCGCCGGCGAGGTGGAGACACTGGACACCGGCGACCGCGAGCTGTGCATCGTGGTGCTGAACGGGCGCGTCGACGTGTCCGCCGGCGGCCAGCACTTCGAGTCGCTCGGCACGCGCGACAGCGTGTTCGACGAGCGCTCGCCGGCTGCGGTGTACGTACCGCCGGCCCATGCCGTGCGCATCGCCGCACGCAGCGACGCCGAGATCGCGCTGTGCACCGCGCCGGGCGACAGCCGGCCGCGCGGCGTGCGCGCGCTCGACCCGGCCTTGATGAAGCGCAGCGTGCGCGGCCAGGGCAGCAACACGCGCTACGTCTGCGACATCCTGCCGCACGACGACCCGACCGCGGCGCACCTGCTGGTGGTCGAGGTGCTGACACCGGCCGGTCACTCGTCGAGCTACCCGCCGCACAAGCACGACGACGAGCGGCCGCCGCTGGAAACGCAGCTCGAGGAAACCTACTACCACCGCCTGAACCCGCCGCAGGGCTTCGCCTTCCAGCGCGTCTACACCGACGACCGCAGCCTGGACGAGGCGATGGCGGTGGAGGACCACGACGTGGTCATGGTGCCGCGCGGCTACCACCCGGTGGTGGCGCCGCATGGCTACGATCTGTACTACCTGAACGTGATGGCCGGTCCGCACCGCCACTGGGTGTTCCGCAACGACCCGGCCCACGAGTGGATGATCAACTCTCCGAGGACATGACCATGGGCGCTCCCGAAGCCTTCACCACCACCCACGACGTCGGCCACTGGATCGGCGGGCAGCGCGTCGCCGGCACCAGCGGCCGCTCGCAAGCGGTGTGGAACCCGGCCACCGGCGCGGTGGCGCGCCAGGTGGCGCTGGCCTCGGCCGCCGAGGTCAATGCCGCCGTGGCCGCCGCGCAGGCGGCCTTTCCGGCCTGGGCCGACATGCCGCCGATCCGCCGGGCGCGCGTGATGCTCAAGTTCCTCGAGCTGATGAACCAGCACCGCGACACGCTGGCCGCGATGATCACCGCCGAGCACGGCAAGGTGTTCACCGACGCGCAGGGCGAGGTCACGCGCGGCATCGACATCGTCGAGTTCGCCTGCGGCATCCCGCAACTGCTCAAGGGCGACTTCACCGACCAGGTCTCGACCGGCATCGACAACTGGACGCTGCGCCAGCCGCTGGGCGTGGTGGCCGGCATCACGCCGTTCAACTTCCCCTGCATGGTGCCGTGCTGGATGTTCCCGGTGGCGATCGCCTGCGGCAACACCTTCGTCCTGAAGCCGAGCGAGCGCGACCCCTCGCCGTCGGTCTTCATGGGCGAACTCTTCAAGCAGGCCGGCCTGCCCGACGGCGTGTTCAACGTCGTGCAGGGCGACAAGCTGGCGGTGGACACGCTGCTCGGGCATCCGGACGTCAAGGCGCTGTCCTTCGTCGGCTCGACGCCGATCGCGCAATACATCTACGAGACCGGCGCGCACCATGGCAAGCGTGTGCAGGCACTCGGCGGCGCCAAGAACCACATGGTGGTGATGCCCGACGCCGACGTGGACCAGGCGGTCGACGCGCTGATCGGCAGCGCCTACGGCTCGGCCGGCGAGCGCTGCATGGCGATCTCGGTGGCGGTGCTGGTGGGCGACGCGGCCGACAAGCTGATGCCCAAGCTGGCGGAACGTGCGAAGACGCTGAAGGTGAAGAACGGCATGGAGCTCGACGCCGAGATGGGGCCGATCGTCACCCGGCAGGCGCTGGAGCGCATCGAGGGCTACATCGACATCGGCATCAAGGAAGGTGCCAAGCTGGTCGTCGACGGCCGCGGCCTCAAGGTGCCGGGGCACGACAAGGGCTTCTTCACCGGCGGCACGCTGTTCGACCGGGTGACGCCGGCGATGCGCATCTACCAGGAAGAGATCTTCGGGCCGGTGCTCGCCTGCGTGCGCGCGAAGGACTTCGCCGAGGCGGTGAAGCTGGTCAACGAGCACCCCTACGGCAACGGCGTGTCCTGCTTCACCAGCGACGGCAACATCGCGCGCGAGTTCTCGCGCCGCATCCAGGTGGGCATGGTGGGCATCAACGTGCCGATCCCGGTGCCGATGGCCTGGCATGGCTTCGGCGGCTGGAAGAAGAGCCTGTTCGGCGACATGCACGCCTACGGCGAGGAAGGCGTGCGCTTCTACACCAAGCAGAAGAGCGTGATGCAGCGCTGGCCGGCGAGCATCGGCAAGGGCGCCGAGTTCGCGATGCCGGTGTCGAGGTAGCCGCGGTGCGGTCGTTCGTGCGGCGCGGCGTCGCTACTTGCAGAAGCCGAGAATTCGTTCTTCCTGGGTGCACGCCTTGACGGGAACCGCGACGCGTTGCTGCTCGGCGGAACACCTGCGGATTTCGCTCTCCATCGGCGGGTAGTAGCGCCAGCCGCGGCCCAGCGGGGGCAGTGTCAGGTCGACCTCCCGCCACTTCGGGTGGCCGCTCGCCTGCAGGGTCGAGAAGTTCTGGCACAAGGAGCGCGCAACCTTGCGCAAATGGCTGACCGTCGTGCCGAGCGCGTAGTCGTAGGTGACCAGAAAGGCCTTCACGGCGATACCGGGGACATCCTCGGCCAGCAGGTTGGGATAACTGGTGGCACGCACGACGGCAGGAAAGTAGGTCTTCAGTGCGGCCTGGCTCTCGGGCTTGCTGGCGTCGAACTTCAGCAACTTGATCAACGCCCGCGCCTCGGGCTTCATGTCGGCGAGAAGCTTGGCCGGCTGCCCGGCCACCACCACGACCACGTCGATGCCCTTGTCGCCCGTGAGCTTGATGAGCGCTTCTTCGTTCGACAGGAAACTCGCGTTGTTCTCCGCAATGGGCGCATCGAACATCTGCCGGTACAGGGTGGTTGCCGACATGGCCGTGCCGCTGAGCAGCGGACCGACGTTGATCTTGGCACCCTTGATTTCGTGCACGAACTGGAGATCCGAGTTCGCACGGACGATGAAGTAGATCTCTTCGTTGTACAGCGGCATGATCACGCGCAAAGGGCGAATCAGCGCGCCAGCCTCCGCGTTGCCGCCCTTGTCCAGGTCCAGGAACGCCTGATACACGTCCGACTGCACGAGCGCGAACTTCACGCCTGGCTCATAGCGCAAACGACGCACGTTCTCCGCCGATCCCGCAGACGGCACCGCAGTCAGCTCGACACCGGCAGCCGGGGCGACGAACTTGCCGATGTCACGTCCGATCTGGATGTACGTGCCACGCTCCGATGCCGTGACGATCGTGTACGGCACCTGCGCGTTCACTGCCACGCCGAACATCGACGCTGCGGCGACCAACGATGCGCCGATGAGTCTCCAGGCCATGGTCGCTCCTTCGATGGGTTCTACGGTGGCTCGCACAGACCGAGCGCGGTGATTGCCGCTGTACAGGGCACGCGCGGCTCGGGCGCTGGCCGACGCTGCTCAATGATGTCGGGCTTCTGCACTGCGATCGCTGCGGCCGCTGGCCTCGCGGCACTGCGCGCCTTGTCTCGCGGTACCGCTGTCAACGGGGCTGCGTTCGCCAACGGCGTCGCGCTGGACGGCGCCATGCTGACGTCCTTGTCGCTGGCCCGAGAAAGTGCAGGCACTGGCGCTTTCACGTCGGCCGCGTCGGTCAGCTTGTCCGAGCGGCCACGCATGGCACTGCGAGACTCGCCGACCTTGGGTGGCGCGTCCTGGGCCAGACCCATTGGCGTTGAAGGCTGACGGGTCCGCTCGGCGTTGGCAGGCCCGATAGCCGCCGGGGCGACTGCGGTTTCGCTCTGCCTGTTGGCGACTACGCCAGTCCAGGACCCATCGATGCCCAGCGACGTCTGCCGGTACAGATATGTCCCAGCCACCACGATCGCCAGCGCAGCGACCATGGCCGAGACGAGCAGCTTCCGCTGGGGCCGGTGCCCGACAGCCGCGAACGCCGTGAGCGTCGTCACCGGCCGGGGGGCCTGCACCACCTGGGTTAGCGTGGGATACGCGGTGCTGGCACTGGCAATTCGCGGAAGCTCAGAAAGCGCCACGGGTCCCACGGGATCGGTCAGTGCTGCGGCCCTGCCTGGCACGACATTTCCAGGCGACACGGCAGTTGCATCCTGCGTGTCCGGGCGATCGGTGCCGGACGTCTGTTCGGATCTCTCGGGGTCCTTTGCACCAGTCTCCTGCTCCACGCCAACCCCGAGTCCAGCGGGCACTGTGAGGTCGGCCTCGCAGCGCCAGCAGACCTTGGCCGTGACCCCGTTGGGCATGCCGCAGAGCGGACATAGCCCCAAGGCGCCCTCCCGCGGTAACGCCCTTGGCAACGAATCGTCGCTGTGCTGAATCGCGGGCGTCACTGCCTTCGGCGGCTCAAGCCGCCGGATGAACCTGCGGCCCCGAAACCGCTGTTTCGCAGCCGCCTTTCGAACTGGCAAATGCATGCGCTCGGCCCGCCCTTGCACATTGTTGCACTTGCGTCCGGTCCCGGCCCCACGTACCTAGGGGGCTTCATCCCGTCGCGGGCGCCTCGCAGGCCAGGGGGTGGCGACGGTCACCTGGGCCAGGACCAGGGGAAAGCAAAACGGCCCACCGGTGGGGCCGTGACGGTCGTTGGAGGCGCGGGCCAGAGTCGAACTGGCCTGGACGGATTTGCAATCCGCTGCATAACCGCTTTGCTACCGCGCCGAAGGACAAAGCCCGGCTAGGCCGGGCTTGTCGTCACTGACTGGAGCGGGAAACGAGTCTCGAACTCGCGACCTCAACCTTGGCAAGGTTGCGCTCTACCAACTGAGCTATTCCCGCGGAAGGCCGCCATTATAGGCGGATTCTCAATGGGCCCGGGCCTCGGCGGTGGATGCGTCAGCGGCGGGTGCCGCAGCAGCAGGTGCGACCACGGGCTCCTCGTCGGGCAGCGGCTGCGGCACCGACTCAAGCGCCACTTCGAGCACGCGATCGATCCACCTCACGGGCACGATCTCGAGGTGGTTCTTGACGTTCTCGGGGATGTCCTGAAGGTCCTTGACGTTGTCTTCCGGGATCATCACCGTCTTGATGCCGCCGCGGTGGGCCGCGAGCAGCTTCTCCTTCAGGCCGCCGATGGCCGTGACCTCGCCACGCAGCGTGATCTCGCCGGTCATCGCCACGTCGGCCTTGACCGGGATGCCGGTCAGCGCCGAGACGAAGGCGGTGGTCATCGCCGCGCCCGCGCTCGGTCCGTCCTTGGGCGTCGCGCCGTCGGGCACGTGGATGTGGATGTCGCGCTTCTCGAACAGCTCGTCCTTGATGCCCAGGCGCCGTGCGCGTGAGCGCACGACCGAGCGTGCGGCCTCGACCGATTCCTTCATCACGTCGCCGAGCTGGCCGGTGCGGATGATGTTGCCCTTGCCGTTCATCACCGCGGCTTCGATCGTCAGCAGGTCGCCGCCGACCTCGGTGTAGGCCAAGCCGACCACCTGGCCGACCTGGTTCTTCTTCTCGGCGCGGCCGTAGTCGAACTTGCGCACGCCGAGGAACTCGTTCAGGTTCTCCTCGGTGACCTTGACGATGCCGTCGTACTTCTTGAGCTGCAGGCCCTTCACCGTCTTGCGGCAGATCTTGCTGATCTCGCGCTCGAGCGAGCGCACGCCGGCCTCGCGCGTGTAATAGCGGATGATGCCGCGCACCGCCGACTCGTCGACCAGCAGCTCGGTCTCCTTGACGCCGTTGTTCTTGCGCTGCTTGGGCAGCAGGTAGCGCAGCGCAATGTCGACCTTCTCGTCCTCGGTGTAGCCCGACAGGCGGATGACCTCCATCCGGTCGAGCAGCGCCGGCGGAATGTTCATCGAGTTCGAGGTGGCAATGAACATCACGTCCGACAGGTCGAAGTCGACCTCGACGTAGTGGTCGCCGAAGGTGTGGTTCTGCTCGGGGTCGAGCACTTCCAGCAGCGCCGACGAGGGGTCGCCGCGGAAGTCCATGCCCAGCTTGTCGATCTCGTCGAGCAGGAACAGCGGATTGCGCGTGCCCACCTTGGTGAGCGACTGCAGCACCTTGCCCGGCATCGAGCCGATGTAGGTACGGCGGTGGCCGCGGATCTCGGCTTCGTCGCGCACGCCGCCCAGCGCCATGCGCACGAACTTGCGCCCCGTGGCGCGCGCCACGCTCTGGCCGAGCGAGGTCTTGCCGACGCCGGGCGCGCCCACCAGGCACAGGATCGGCGCCTTGACCTTGTCGACGCGCTGCTGCACCGCGAGGTACTCGAGGATGCGTTCCTTGACCTTGTCCAGGCCCGCATGGTCTTCGTTCAGCACATGCTCGGCGTTGGCCAGGTCGTGCTTGATCTTGGTCTTCTTGCTCCAGGGCAGGTTGACCAGGGTGTCGATGTAGTTGCGCACGACCGTGGCTTCGGCCGACATCGGTGACATGAGCTTCAACTTCTTGAGCTCGTTGTCGACCTTCTTGCGTGCCTCCTTGGGCATGCGCGCGGCCTTGATCTTCTTCTCCAGGTCCTCGAGGTCGGCGCCTTCCTCGCCGTCGCCAAGCTCCTTCTGGATCGCCTTGACCTGCTCGTTCAGGTAGTACTCGCGCTGGCTCTTCTCCATCTGGCGCTTGACGCGGCCGCGGATGCGCTTTTCCACCTGCAGGATGTCGACCTCGTGCTCGAGCAGCTCGAGCAGCTTTTCCATGCGCTTGCCGACATGGTCAAGGTCGAGCACCGACTGCTTGGCCTCGAGCTTGAGCGGCAAGTGCGCGGCAATCGTGTCGGCCAGGCGGCCGGCGTCGTCGATGCCCGCAATGGAAGTCAGGATTTCCGGCGGGATCTTCTTGTTGAGCTTGACGTACTGGTCGAACTGCTGAGTCACGGCGCGACGCAGGGCCTCGATCTCGGGCGTCGGGTCGGCGGCCGGTGGAATCGGGCGCACCTCGCCGACGAAGTACTCGCCGTTGTCGCTGATCGAGACCGTGGTCGCGCGCTGCGTGCCTTCGACCAGCACCTTCACGGTGCCGTCGGGCAGTTTGAGCATCTGCAGGATGCTGGAGACGCAGCCGACGTCGAACATGTCGTCGGCCTTGGGTTCGTCCTTGCCGGCGGCCTTCTGCGCCACCAGCACGATCTGGCGCCCCGCCTCCATCGCCGACTCCAGCGCCTTGATCGACTTGGGCCGACCCACGAACAGCGGGATGACCATGTGCGGGAACACGACCACGTCGCGCAGCGGCAGCAGCGGCAGCGTGATGGGATCCGCAGGGAGGATGGGATGTCCGGACATGGGGGAAGACCTCTCTTTCTCAGGCCCACATGGCGCCTGAGACGGCAATGTCAAGCGCTGGCCTTGGCCTGCTCGCGGTAGACGAGGAGCGGCTTGGTGCCCTCCTCGACGTTGTGTTCATCGACCACCACCTTGGCCACGCCATCGAGGTTGGGCAGGTCGAACATGGTGTCGATCAGCGACTGCTCGACGATCGAACGCAGGCCGCGCGCACCCGTCTTGCGGGCCAGCGCCTTGCGCGCGATGGCCGCCAGCGCGGAGGGGCGCAGCTCCAGCTCCACGCCGTCCATTGCGAACAGCTTCTGGTACTGCTTGGCGAGCGCGTTCTTCGGCTCGGTGAGGATCTGCACCAGCGCGTCCTCGGTCAGCTCGCCCAGCGTGGCCACCACCGGCAGGCGGCCGACGAGTTCGGGGATGAGGCCGAACTTGATCAGGTCCTCCGGCTCGGCGTCGCGGAACAGGTCGGCGGCGCGCTTTTCGCTCTTGCTGTGAACCGACGCCGAGAAGCCGATGCCGGAGCGCTCGGTGCGGTTGGAGATCACCTTCTCCAGACCGTCGAAGGCCCCACCGCAGATGAACAGAATGTTGGTCGTGTCGATCTGCAGGAAATCCTGGTTCGGGTGCTTGCGCCCGCCCTGCGGCGGCACGCTGGCCATGGTGCCTTCCACGAGCTTGAGCAGCGCCTGCTGCACGCCCTCGCCGGACACGTCGCGCGTGATGCTGGGGTTGTCGGCCTTGCGGCTGATCTTGTCGATTTCGTCGATGTAGACGATGCCGCGCTGCGCACGCTCGACGTCGTAGTTGCAGTTCTGCAGCAGCTTCTGGATGATGTTCTCGACGTCCTCGCCCACGTAGCCGGCTTCGGTCAGCGTGGTCGCGTCGGCGATCACGAAGGGCACGTTGAGCAGGCGAGCCAAGGTCTGCGCCAGCAGCGTCTTGCCCGAGCCGGTGGGCCCGATCAGCAGGATGTTGCTCTTGGACAGCTCGACCTCGTCCTTGCCGCCCATGTGCTTCAGGCGCTTGTAATGGTTGTAGACCGCCACAGACAACGTGCGCTTGGCCGTGTCCTGGCCGATCACGTACTGGTCGAGGATGTTCTTGATCTCGAGCGGCGTGGGCAGGTCTGACTTCGCCGCCTTGGCCGCCGGGCTCTCGGCCGGCACCTCGTCGCGAATGATGTCGTTGCACAGCTCGATGCACTCGTCGCAGATGAACACCGACGGGCCGGCGATCAGCTTCTTCACCTCGTGCTGCGACTTGCCGCAGAACGAGCAGTAAAGAACCTTTTCGCTGGAGCTGCCTTTTTTCTCGGCCATGGAACGCCTAGGGAAGGACTCGGACGATCATAGGGCAAAGCGCAGGGCCGGCGAGGCGCGGAAAAGAGCCCCTCTTGCCCATGCTGTGGCCCCGATCACGCCCGCTTCTCGATCACCTGGTCCACCAGGCCGTAATCGCGGGCTTCGGTGGCGGACATGAAATAGTCACGCTCGCTGTCGGAGCGGATCTTGTCGATCGACTGGCCGGTACGCTCGGCCAGGATCTGGTTCAGCGTCTCGCGCAGCTTCAGGATCTCGCGCGCCTGGATCTCGATGTCGGTCGCCTGCCCCTGGGCCCCGCCCGAGGGCTGGTGGATCATCACGCGCGAATTGGGCAGCGCGACGCGCTTGCCCTTGGCGCCCGAAGCCAGCAGGAAGGCGCCCATGCTGGCCGCGATGCCCATGCACAGGGTCGAAACGTCGGGCTTGATGAACTGCATCGTGTCGTAGATCGACATGCCGGCGCTGACCGAGCCGCCCGGCGAGTTGATGTAGAAGAAGATGTCCTTGTCCGGGTTCTCGCTCTCCAGGAAGAGCATCTGCGCGACGACGACGTTGGCGGTCTGGTCGTTGACCGGCCCGACCAGGAACACGATGCGCTCGCGCAACAGGCGCGAGTAGATGTCGTAGGCGCGTTCGCCACGCCCCGACTGCTCGATGACCATGGGCACCAGGCCCAGCCCTTGTGTATCCAGTGCGCTCACCAGCGGTTCCTTCGTGTCGGCCGATCCGTTCCGGGCCGATTATGGGGTGCAAAACAAAGGCGCCGGGCCTCGCGGCGCGGCGCCTCCCTGCCCGAAATGGGGCCGATCAGGCGGTCATCAACTCGTCGAACGGCAGGGCCTTGTCGGTCACCTTGGCCAGGCCCAGCACATGGGCCGTGACGTTGCTCTCGATCACCACCGCCTCCACCTCGGCCATGCGCTTGCGGTCGCTCAGGTACCAGCGCATCACCTCGGCCGGCTTTTCGTAGCTCTGGGCCATCTCCTCGATGTGCGCCTGCAGCTGCTCGGGCTTGGCCTGCAGGTTGTGGCTGCGCACCAGCTCGGCCACCACCAGGCCCAGGCGGACGCGGCGCTCGGCCTGGGCGCTGAACAGTTCGGCCGGGATCGGCGCCTTGTCGGCGTCCTTGACGCCACGCTGCTTGAGGTCGGCACGGGCGGACTCGACCATGCGCTCTGTCTCGCTGTCGACCAGGGCCTGCGGCACGTCCAACTCGGCGGCGCCCACCAGCGCGTCCATCACGGCGCCCTTGTTGCGGCCGAGTACGCGGAACTTGACCTCGCGCTCGAGGTTCTTCTTCACGTCGGCGCGCAGCGACTCGACCGTGCCGGCCGAGATGCCCAGGGTCTTGACGAAGGCTTCGTTGACCTCGGGCAGGTGCTGGGCCTCGATCTTCTTCATCGTGACCAGGAAGTCGGCTTCCTTGCCGGCCACGTCCTGGCCCTGGTAGTCGGCCGGGAAGGCGACCGGGAAGGTCTTGCTGTCGCCCGCCTTCATGCCGCGCACGCCCTGGTCGAACTGGGGCAGCATCTGGCCCTCGCCGACGATGAACTGGAAGGCCTCGGCCTTGCCACCCGCGAAGGGTTCGCCGTCGATCTTGCCCTCGAAGTCGATCGTCACGCGGTCGGTCTCGGCAGCGCCCTCGGCGGCCGGGCGCTGCTGGAAGGTGCGGCGCTGCTTGCGCAGGATGTCCACCGTCTTGTCGATCGCGGCCTCGGTCACCTCGGTCGACACACGCTCGACCGACACCTGCGACAGGTCACCGATCTTGACCTCGGGATAGACCTCGAAGGTGGCGTCGAAGGCCATCAGACCCTCCGCCGACTCGTCCTTCTGCGTGATCTTCGGTGCGCCGGCGACGCGCAGCTTGGCCTCGTTGGCGGCGCTGTTGAAGGCCTCGCCGACCTTGTCGTTCATCACCTCGTATTGCACCGAGTAGCCGTAGCGCTGGGCCACAACGCTGATCGGCACCTTGCCGGGGCGAAAGCCGTCGGCCTTCACGGTACGGGCCAGCTTCTTCAGGCGGGTTTCGACCTCGCCGTTGATGCTGTCCACGGGCAGGGTCAGCGTGATGCGGCGTTGCAGCTTTTCCAGGGTTTCGACAGTGACCGTCATGGCAGGGCTCTCGGGACAGTGTTGTTCATGGTGCGCGGGGGGGGACTCGAACCCCCACGCCGGTGAAGGCGTCAGGACCTAAACCTGGTGCGTCTACCAATTTCGCCACCCGCGCGGGCAGCAGCCGTATTTGCGGCTGGCGGCAAACCGTGGATTTTAGCCTGCCGCGCAGCCCTCTCCGATCACTCCCTGCGCACCCTAAACCAGGCCGCATACATCGCCGGCAGCGCGAGCAGCGTCAGCGCCGTGGCCACGATCAGCCCGCCCATGATGGCCACCGCCATCGGACCCCAGAACACGCTGCGCGACAGCGGGATCATCGCCAGCACCGCGGCGGCGGCCGTCAGCACGATTGGCCGGAAACGGCGCACCGCCGACTCGACGATGGCATCCCAGGCCGGCACGCCCTTCTTGCGGTCCTGCTCGATCTGGTCGATCAGGATCACCGAGTTGCGCATGATCATGCCGGCCAGCGCGATGAAGCCCAGCAGCGCGACGAAACCGAACGGCCGGTTCAGCAACAGCAATGCCCCGGCCACGCCGGCAATGCCCAGCGGCGCGGTCAGCACCACCAGGAAGGCGCGCGACGCGCTCTGCAGCTGCAGCACGAGCAGCGTGAACATGATGAACAGCATTACCGGCACGCCGACCGCGATCGAGCCCTGACCCTTGCTGGCCTCGGCCACCGCACCGGCGATCTCGATCTCGTAGCCCTGCGGCATGCGCGCCTTGAGCTTCTGCAGCTCGGGCCAGACCTGCGTGGTGACCGTCGGCCCCTGCAGGCCCTCGGCCACGTCGCCCTGCACCGTCACCGCGAACTTGCGGCCTTCGCGCCAGATCACGCCTGGCTCCCAGGTGAACTCGGTCTTGGCGATCTGCGACAACGGAATCGAACGCCCACTGGCGGTCGGCAGGTAGGCCGTGGCCAGGTCGGTGATCGCGTTGCGCTCGTCGGCGGGTTGGCGCAGCACGATGTCGATCAGCTTGTCGCCCTCGCGGAACTGGCCCACCGTGCTGCCGCTCAGCACCGTGCGCGCTGCCACCGCGATGCCTTGGCTGGTGACACCGAGCGCGCGCGCCTTGTCCTGGTCCACCACCAGGCGCAACACCTTGACGCGCTCGTTCCAGTTGTCGTTGACGCCGCGCATGTGGGGGTTGGCACGCAGGATCGCCTTGGCCTCGTCGGCCCAGGCGCGCACACCCGGCACATCGGGCCCGGTAACGCGGAACTGCACCGGGTAGGGCACCGGCGGTCCGTTGGGCAGCAGCTTGACGCGGCCGCGCGCCTCGGGGAACTCGGTGGCCAGCAAGGCCGGCAACTGCTTACGCAGCGTCTCGCGCGTGCCCAGGTCCTTCGGCAGCACGATGGACTGGCTCACGTTGCTGTTCTGGAAGGTCTGGTCCAACGGCAGGTAGAAGCGCGGCACGCCCGACCCGATCCACGTCGTGACGCTCGCCACGCCTTCCTCTTTCGCGATGCGCTGCTCGAAGCGTTTGGCCAGCGCCTCGCTCTCCTGCACCGTGGCCCCTTCGGGCAGCCACAGGTCCACCAGCAGCTCGGGCCGGCTCGAGTCGGGAAAGAACTGTTGCTGCACACGCCCCATGCCGACGACACCGAGCGCGAAGGTCAGCACCGTGACGCCGATCGTGATCCAGCGGTGCTGCACGCACCAGTTCACCGCGGCCCTGAAGCGCGAATAGAACGGCGTGTCGAACAGCTCGTGCACCGCTTCACCGCTGTGCAGGTGGCTCTTGGTCTTGAGCAACCAGGCGCCGAGGTAGGGCACGAAGTAGACCGACACGACCCACGAGATGACCAGCGCCGCCGTCGTGACCGCGAAGATCGCGAAGGTGTATTCGCCCACCGACGACCGCGCCAAGCCGATCGGCAGGAAGCCGGCCGCGGTGATCAGCGTGCCGGTCAGCATCGGCATCGAGGTGATCTCGTAGGCGAAGGTCGCGGCGCGAACCTTGTCGTAGCCCTCCTCGAGCTTTCTCACCATCATCTCGACCGCGATGATCGCGTCGTCGACCAGCAGGCCCAGCGCGATGATCAGCGAGCCGAGCGAGATCTTGTGCAGGCCGACGCCCCAGTAGTACATCACCACGAAGGTGATCGCCAGCACGAGCGGGATCGTGATGCCCACGACGAGCCCGGGCCAGATGTCGATGCGAAACGGCTTCGTGTGCAGGCCGAGCGCGATGAAGCTCACCGCCAGCACGACGACAATCGCCTCGATCAGCACCTTGACGAACTCGCCGACCGAGCGCGACACCGCCGTCGGCTGGTCCTGCACCAGGCTCATCTCGATGCCCACCGGCAGCGCGGCCTGGATCGCCTTCGTCTCGACGCGCAGGGCCTCGCCGAGCGCGATGATGTCGCCGCCCTTGGTCATCGACACGCCCAGCGCGATGACCGGCTTGCCCTGGTGGCGTACCTTGACCTGCGGCGGATCGATCGTGCCGCGCACGACGGTGCCGATGTCCGCCAGGCGCAGCTGTGTCGCCTGGCCGGTGGCCGTGTTGACACCGCGGATCGGGAACTGCTCGAGCTCTCGCACCGAACGGAACTGGCCGCCGATGCGTACCTGCAGGTTCTCGCTGCCGGCATTCATCTGGCCGGCGCCCTCGACCGCGTTCTGCGCCGAGAGCTGGGCGATCACCTGGTTGAAGTCCAGGCCGAGCGTCGCCAGCCGCTTGTGCGAGATCTCGACGAACAGCTTCTCGGGCTGGGCGCCGAAGATGTCGACCTTGGCGACGTCCTTGACGCGCAGCAGGCGGTCGCGCACGCGGTCGGCATGCTCGCGCAACTCCTCGTCGGAGAAGCCGTCGGCCGAGAGCGCGACGATCGTGCCGTAGACGTCGCCGAAGTCGTCGTTGAACACCGGCCCGACCACGCCGGCCGGCAACGACGATCGCATGTCGCCGACCTTCTTGCGTGCCTGATACCAGACACCGGTCACTTCCTTCGGCGGCGAGCTGTCCTTGAGCTGCAGGATCGTCAAGGACTCGCCGGGCTTGGTGTACGAGCGCAGCACGTCGCTGTACGGCACGTCCTGCAGCGCCCGCTCGATCTTGCTCGTCACCTGCTCGGCCATCTGCTCGGCGGTGGCGCCGGGCCAGAAGGCCTGCACGACCATGGCGCGGAAGGTGAACGGCGGGTCCTCGTCCTGACCGAGCTGGAAGTAGGCCGCGAATCCGAGTACCAGCAGCACGGCCATCAGGTAGCGCGTCAGCGCCGGATGGTCGAGCGCCCAGCGCGAGATGTTGAAGCGGCTCGGCTCGGCCGCCGACGACGGGGTGGCTTGCATGCGAGCCCCCTCAGCGTGCGGCAGCCACGCCGGAGGCGTCCGACGCGAGCACCGGGGCACCGTACAGGCTCACCTTCTGGCCCGGCGTCAGCGTGTGCGCGCCGGCGCTGACCACTGCCTGGCCGGCCTCGAGGCCGCCGCCGACGAGCACCATGTTGCCCTCGGCACCGGCCACCACGATCGGTTGCGCGCGCACGGTCATCGTCGTCTTGTCCAGCAGCCAGACGCTGGACTTGCCCTGCTGCTCGAACACCGCCGCCAGCGGCAGCTTGAAGCTGCCGGCCACCGGCGGCACGGCCAGGCTGACCGTGGCGGTCTGTCCCAGGCGCACCGGCGCGCGGCCGACGTCGGCCTTGACCGCAAACGTGCGCGTCACCGGATCGGCGGCGGCCGCCACCTCGCGCACCGTGGCCGGCACGCTCGTCTCGCTGCCCCACAGCTTCACCTGCAAGGCACCCGCCTTGCCGAGCAGCGCGCGCATCGTCGTCGCGTGTTGCTCGGGCACCGCGAACACCACGTCGCGCGGCCCGTCGTGCGCGAGGCGCAGCACCGGCGCCCCCGCCGTGAGCACCGCACCAGGTTCGGCGTCGACCGCCGTCACGACACCCGCCACGTCAGCCACCAGATTGCCGTAACGCGTCTGGTTGCCCTGCACGCCGGCCTGAGCCTGGGCCTGCTCCCACTGCGCCTGCGTCGCCTTGAACGTGCTCTCGCGACGCTCGAGTTCGGCCTCGCTGATGAAGCCCTGTGCGCGCAGGTCCTTGAAGCGCTTGAAGTCGGCCGCGGCCTGGTCTGCATTGACGCGCGCGGCCTGCAGCGCCGAGCGCGCGGCGTCCTGGCCCAGCCGCAAGTCCTGCGGGTCCAGGCTGGCAAGCAGCTGGCCGGGCTTGACGCTGTCCCCGACGTCGACCGGGCGCCGCACCATCAGCCCGGGCACGCGAAACGACAGGCGCGACTCGGTGCGCGCCCGCACCTCGCCGGCATAGTCGATGCTCCAGCCGTTGGCCTGGGCGCCGACGGTCAAAGTGCGCACGGCGCGCACCGGCTCGGGGGCAGGCGCCGGGCGCGAGCAGGCGGCCAGCAAGGCCAGGGGCAGAAGCCAGGCGAGACGGGGCACGGGCATGGAACGGGACCTTTCGACACACAACGGGCCAATGCTCAGCGGATGAGTTACTGACTGACTGGTCAGTAATATAGGTGTCAGCACCAACGGCTGTCAATCGCCTCGCGATGGACTGCGGTGCGCCATGGACAATCGCGCCCGTGGGCGTGAATCACTACGAAAACTTTCCGGTGGCGTCGTGGCTGTGCCCGCCGGCGCTGCGCCCGGCGGTGGCGGCGATCTATCACTTTGCGCGCACGGCTGACGACATCGCCGACGAGGGGCACGCGCTGCCGGCCCAGCGGCTGGCGACGCTGGACGCCTACGAGCAGGCCTTGCAGGCCGCCGCCCGCGGCGAGCCCGGCGCCGACTGGCCCGAGGTGTTCGTGCCGCTGGCGCGCGAAATCACCCACCACGCCCTGCCGGTGCCGCTGCTGGCCGACCTGCTGTCCGCCTTCCGACAGGACACCGGCAACCCGCTCTACCCGGACCGCGCCGCCCTGCTCGACTACTGCGCGCGCTCGGCCAACCCGGTAGGCCGCCTGCTGTTGCACCTGGCCGGCGTGCGCGACACCGACGCGCTGCGCCAGTCCGACGCGATCTGCACCGCCCTGCAACTGATCAACTTCTGGCAGGACCTGTCGGTCGACCTGCCGCGCCGCCGCTGCTATGTGACAAGGGCTGACGCCCAGTGCCACGGCCTGGCCCTGCCCCTGTCGGCACCCGACCGCGCCGCCACCCGTGCGCTGATCGCCGAACTCGTCGCCTGGGCGCGCAGCACCATGCTGGCGGGTGCGCCACTGGTGCATCGGCTGCCCGGGCGCTTCGGCTGGGAGCTGCGCCTGGTCGTTCAGGGCGGGCTGCGCGTGCTCGACAAGATCGAGGCACGCGACTGCAATGTGCTGCAGCACCGCGTGCGCATCGAAGCGGTCGACGCGCCGCGCCTGCTGTGGCGCGCGCTCTGGATGCCGCGCTCCGCCGCCACGCCGCGATGGGCCGACGGAGCCGCGCGATGACCCCGGCCCAGTACGTCGAGGACAAGGCCGCCAGGAGCGGTTCGTCGTTCTACTACGCGTTCCGCTTCCTCGCACCCGAGCCGCGCGCGACGATCACCGCCTTCTACGCCTTCTGCCGCGAGGTCGACGACGTGGTCGACGAGGTGCACGACCCCGGCGTGGCCGCCACCAAGCTGGCCTGGTGGCGTGCCGAGGTCGCGCGTGCCTTTGGCGGCGCGCCGACCCATCCGGTGACGCAGGCGCTGTTGCCGCATGCGGCCTCGCACGGCATCGAGGCGCGTCACCTGCTGGCGGTGATCGAGGGCTGCGAGATGGACCTGCAGCAGAACCGCTATCTCGACTTCGTGGCGCTGCAGCGCTACTGCCACCTGGTGGCCGGCGTGGTCGGCGAGGTGGCGGCCAACATCTTCGGCCGCAGCGACGAGCGCACGGTGGTCTATGCGCACAAGCTGGGGCTGGCGATGCAGCTGACCAACATCATCCGCGACGTCGGCGACGATGCGCGGCGCGGCCGCATCTACCTGCCGGTCGACGAGCTGCAGCGCTTCGACGTCAAGGCGCACGAGCTGCTGCAGCGCCAGGCGCCCTGGGGCTACAGCGAGCGCTTCACGGGTCTGATGAAGTTCCAGGCCGAACGCGCGCACCGCACCTATGACGAGGCCTTCGCGCTGCTGCCGGCCGCCGACCGGCGCACGCAGCGTCCTGGCCTGGCCATGGCGCAGATCTACCGCACCCTGCTGCGCGAGATCGAGGCCGACGGCTTCCAGGTGCTGCACCAGCGCGTGTCGCTGACCCCCCTGCGCAAGGTGTGGATCGCGATGTGCACCCACTGGCGCGAGCGTTGAGCGCCGCGTCGCGTCGCACGCTGGCCGTGGTGGGCGGCGGCTGGGCCGGCCTGGCCGCCGCCGTGCGCGCCACCGAAGCCGGCCACGCGGTCACGCTGTTCGAGATGGCCGCGCAGCCCGGTGGCCGTGCGCGCGAGGTGCTGCACCACGGCGTGCCGCTGGACAACGGCCAGCACATCCTGATCGGCGCCTACCGCGAGACGCTGGCGCTGATGCGCCGCGTCGGCGCCGACCCCGATGCGCTGTTCGAGCGCCGGCCCCTGGCGCTGGTCGATCCCGCCGGGCGCGGGCTGCGCCTGCCACCCGGCCCGGCCGTGCCCGCCTTCGTGCGTGGCGTGCTCGCGGCACGGCATTGG
>JALHQP010000027.1 GCA_022841885.1 Aquincola sp.
GCACGCGCGCTGCTCGAAGCCGCGCTGGCCGCGCGCGACGCCGCCGGCGCCGAGCCGGCGCTGAAGTGGCTGCGCGAGCATGGCGTGCAGGACGTGGCGCTGCGCCGCCTGGAGCAGAAGCTGGGGGCCTTGAAGTGATGCGCCTGCTGCGCGCCTTGGCGGCGACGCTGCTCGCGGGCGCCGCCGCGCTGCCCGCGCTCGCGCACAAGCCCTCGGACAGCTACCTCACGCTCGAAGCCAAGGGCGAGACCGTGACCGGGCGCTGGGACATTGCGCTGCGCGACCTCGACTTCGCGCTGCGCCTGGACGCCGACGGCAATGGCGAGATCACCTGGGGCGAGGTGCGCGCGCGCCACGCCGACATCGCGGCCTACGCGGGGGCGCGCCTGACGGTGCTGGGCGACAGCTCGGCCTGCCCGGTGACGGTGGGCGAACAGCTGATCGACGAACACACCGACGGTGCCTACTCGGTGCTGCCGCTGACGCTGCGCTGCGACACGCCGGACGACGCCGCGCCGCAGCGCCTGTCGGTGCACTACACGCTGTTCGCCGACCTCGACCCGCAGCACCGCGGCCTGCTCAAGCTGTCCGCCCACGGCCGCGCGCGCAGCGCGGTGCTGGTGCCCAACGCGCCGCCGCAGCTGTTCGACCTCGGCACGGCCGACCGCTGGGCGCAGTTCACCGACTACCTGCGCGAAGGCATCTGGCACATCTGGATCGGGCTGGACCACATCCTGTTCCTGCTCTCGCTGCTGCTGCCGTCGGTGCTGGCCTGGCAGGCCGCGCAGTCGCGCTGGCAGGCGGTGGCGCACGCCGGCGAGGCCTTCTGGGGCGTGTTCAAGGTGGTCACCGCGTTCACGCTGGCGCACTCGATCACCCTCTCGCTCGCGGTGCTGGGCGTGATCGAGCTGCCGTCGCGGCTGGTGGAGTCGGTGATCGCCGCGTCAGTGATGGCCGCGGCGCTGAACAACGTGTGGCCGCGCGTGGTCGGGCGGCTGTGGATGGTGGCCTTCGGCTTCGGCTTGGTGCACGGCTTCGGCTTCGCCAGCGTGCTCGCCGACCTGGGGCTGCCCACCGACGCGCTGGCGCTGTCGCTGGTGGGCTTCAACGTCGGCGTCGAACTCGGCCAGCTGGCGATCGTGCTGGTGTTCCTGCCGCTGGCCTTTGCGCTGCGGCACACGGCCTTCTACCGGCGCTGGGTGATGGTGGCCGGGTCGCTGTTCATCGCGTTGCTGGCGCTCGCCTGGCTTGTCGAGCGCGCGTTCGGCGTCAAGCTGCTCGGGCTGTAGGCGCGCGCCGCACGCCGGTCAGCGCGCGACCTCGAAGGCGTAGGTGATGAACTGGCTCTCCCAGCGTGTCGGGTCGCTCGCCGACAGGCGCAGGTCGGTACCGCGCAGCAGCCAGCGACCGGGCAGCGGCAGGCGCGCGCGGATGCGGCCCTCGGTGTCCGTGCGGTGCCACAGGCCGAGCGGGCTGCGCTCGTTGACCAGCTCGACGTTGAAGTCGGCCAGCGGCTGGCCCTCGCGCAGCACCTGGAAGGTGGCCTGGCCTCCGACCGCGAGCGGGCCCGAGGGTGCCTCGCGCAACACGTCCATCGCGGTGCCGGTGGGCCGCGGCGCGGCGTGGCTGCCGTCGAAACGCGCGCTTTTCGTGTAGCGCTCGATGAAGGGCAGGCCGCGCGCACGCAGCTTCGCCCAGGCCGCGAGCACGGCCGCGCCTGGGCGGATCTCCTTGAAGTAGACCTCGATCTTGTCGGGCGGCAGCTCGAGCTCGAAGGCCTCGAGTTGCACGAAGCAGGTCAGCGACGCGGCGTCGGCCGCCGCCACGCGCAGCACCGTCGCCGTGTCGGTGTAGCGCCGCCAGACGAGCGGGTGCATCGGCCCGTCGCCGCTGCGGCAGCCGCTGCGCGCGAAGAATTTGGTGTCCACCGCGATCTCGGGCACCGGAAAGCGGTTGCCGGTGCCGAGCGCCAACTGCAGCTCGCGCGCCGACTCGGCCGGCAGCGGCGCGAACCAGGTGTCGTGGGCAGCGGCGCCAGCCGCGGCAGCGGCCAGCAGGGTGGCAAGGACCAGTCGTCGGGCCATGCAGGCCTCTACGCGCGCACCGGAGCGGCGGATGCGAGCGCGCGCTCGAGCGCGTCGACGAACATCTTCGCCACGTCGAAGCCGGCCTGGTCGGCGATCTCCTGGAAGCAGGTCGGGCTGGTGACGTTGATCTCGGTCAGCGAGTCGCCGATGACGTCCAGGCCCACGAGCAGCAGGCCGCGCGCGGCCAGGACCGGGCCGAGCGTCGACGCGATCTCGCGGTCGCGCGCCGACAGCGGCTGCGCCACGCCTTTGCCGCCGGCGGCGAGGTTGCCGCGGATCTCGCTGCCCTGGGGAATGCGCGCGAGCGAGTAGGGCACCGGCTCGCCGCCGATGACCAGGATGCGCTTGTCGCCCTGCACGATCTCGGGCAGGTACTTCTGCACCATCAGCGTCACCGCGCCCTGCTGGTTCAGGGTCTCGATGATCGAGCCGAGGTTCAGGCCGTCGGGCCCGACGCGGAAGATGCCCATGCCGCCCATGCCGTCGAGCGGTTTCAGGATTATGTCGCGCTGCTCGGCGTGGAAGGCGCGCACCGCGGCCGGATCGCGCGTGACGAGCGTGGGGCCGATGAACTGCGGGAACTCGAGGATCGCGAGCTTTTCCGGGTGGTCGCGCAGCGCCGCGGGTTTGTTGAACACGCGCGCGCCTTCGCGCTCGGCCTGCTGCAGCAGGTGCGTGGCGTAGAAGTACTCGCTGTCGAAGGGCGGGTCCTTGCGCATCAGCACGGCACCGGTGTCGGCCAGGGCGAGTTCGCGCGTCGCTTCGACGGTGAACCAGTCGTCGGCGCGGCCGGTCAGCGCGATGCGGCGCGCGCCGTCGGCCACCACGCGACGGCCACGCTGCCACACCAGCTGGCGCTGCTCGCAGGCCCAGACCGCATGGCCGCGCTTCGCGGCCTCACGCATCATCGCGAAGGTGGAGTCCTTGGTGGTCTTGAACGACTCGATCGGGTCGGCGACGAAAAGCAGATCCATCATCATCAGCGTGCTCCTTGCGGACGCCACTGTTGCACAAGCAGCGCCACGGCGCCGGCGACCACGCCCCAAAAGGCCGAGCCGATGCCGGCCATCGACACGCCCGACAGCGTGACGAGGAAGGTGAGGATCGCGGCGTCGCGGTGCTGGTCGTCGCGCAGCGCCGAGGCCAGGCCGCCAGCGATGGTTCCCAGCAGCGCCAGACCGGCGACGGCCAGCACCAGCTGGCGCGGAAAGGCCTGCAGCGCGCCGACCACCGCGCCGCCGGCCAGGCCGATCACGAGGTAGAACAGACCGGCCATCACCGCGGCGGTGTAGCGCTTGGCCGGGTCCTCGTGCGCCTCGCGGCCCATGCAGATGGCCGCGGTGATCGCCGCGAGGTTGAAGGCGAAGCCGCCGAAGGGCGCCAGCAGCAGCGTGGCCGCACCGGTGGCGGTGATGGCCGGCGAGACCGGCGCCGTGTAGCCGGCCGCGCGCTGCGCCGCGACGCCCGGCAGGTTCTGCGAGGCCATCGTGACGACGAACAGCGGCAGCGCGAGCCCGACCAAGGCACCGACGCTGAACACCGGCGTGGTCCACACCGGCCAGGCGGCCTCGAGTACGACGCGGCCCCACTGCATGCGACCCTGCGCCGCGGCGATCCACACGCCGACCACCAACACGCCGGGCACGGCGTAGCGCGGCCACCAGCGGCGGCCGGCGAGGAAGGCAAGCGCCATCGCGATCACCAGCCCCGGCGCGGTCGTCACCGCACCGGCAGCGTCGAGGCCGAAGCGCGCCAGCACGCCGGCCAGCAGCGCGGCCGCGATGGCCTGCGGAATGCGGTCCATCACGCGCTCGAAGGCGCGCGTGACACCGGCCACCACGATCAGCGCGCCGCAGGCGACAAAGGCGCCGACGGCTTCGGCCATCGGCACACCGCTGGTGCCGGCGATCAGCGCGGCGCCGGGTGTGGACCAGGCGGTGAGCACCGGTTGGCGCGTCGCCAGCGACAGGCCGATCGACGTGAGCGCCATGCCCAGGCCGAGCGCCCACATCCACGAACTGGTCTGCGCCGGCGTGGCGCCGAGCGCCTGCGCGGCGGCAAAGACAATGACCACCGAGCTGGTGAAGCCCACCAGCACGGCGACGAAGCCGGCCACCACGGCCGGCAGCGAGAGGTCGGAAAAGAAACTTCTACTCACAGTCCGAGTGTCGCCGAGGTCCAAACGTAAGCGCCATTCACGCCTGTTGACATCTGGATGCGCTTGGAGAGCGCCCGGCGGCGCGCTGGCGCGTTCAATCAAGACACTTGAAGTCCCGGAGGACCCCCATGAACAACCCATCCATCCAACCGAACGCGGGTTCGTCGTTCTCGCGCCCGGCGGCGCTGATCGGCGGCGCCGTGGCGCTGGTGGCGATCACCGCGATCGCGACCACGCTGGCGATCAAGCCCTCGGCCCCGGCCGCGGCTGATGCCGGCACGAGCCTGGCGGCGCAATCGCTGGCCTCGCCGACCAAGGCCTCGGGCGAGGTCGGGGCCGAAGGCCCGATGGCCAAGCCGGCGCCCGCCCAGGCCGAGCGTCCCGCCACACAGAAGCCGGCAGCCAAGCCGGCGCCGGCCAAGGTGGCCGCGGCGACCTGCGCCACCTGCGGCGTGATCGAGTCGGTGACGCCGTTCGAGAAGAAGGGCGAAGGCAGCGGCGTCGGTGCGGTCGGCGGCGCCGTGGTCGGCGGCCTGATCGGCAACCAGATGGGCGGCGGCAGCGGCAAGAAGGCGATGACCGTGATCGGCGCGGTGGGCGGTGGCCTGGCCGGCAACGAGATCGAGAAACGCCAGAAGGCGACCACGCTGTACAGCGTGAAGGTGCGCATGGACGACGGTTCGCTGCGCACGGTGACGCAGTCCACCGCGCCGACGGTGGGCCAGAAGGTGACCGTCGAGGGTCAGCAGATCAAGGCGCGCGCCTAGATCTCGACTTTCGCACCGAGCTCCACCACGCGGTTGGCCGGCAGGTTCAGGAAGTCGGCCGCCGCGGCGGCGTTGCGGTGCATCGACGCGAAGAGCTTCTCGCGCCAGATCGCCATGCCGTCCCCGAGCATCGGGATCACGATGTCGCGGCTGAGGAAGTAGCTCGTCTGCATGTCGTCGAGCGGCACGCCGCGGCCCTCGAGCAGCTTCAGCGCCTCGGGCACGTCGGGCTCGTTCTTGAAGCCGAAGTTCAGGTTCACGGCCCAGCAGTCGTGGCCGAGCGGCGTCATCTCGACACGCTGCTCGAAGCCGATCCAGGGCACGTCGTGCTGGCGCACGGTGACGAACAGGTTGTGCTCGTGCAGCACCTTGTTGTGCTTGAGGTTGTGCATCAGCGCGTTGGGCGTGACGCCGGCCTCGGAGGTGAGGAACACCGCGGTGCCCTCGGCGCGCGCCGGCGGGCTGACGAAGATGGCGTCGAGGAAGTCGGCCAGCGGAATCGCGTCCTTGCGCAGCTTGGCCGACAAGAGCTTGCGGCCCTGGGTCCAGGTCAGCATCAGCGTGAACATGCCGATGCCGATGACGATCGGGAACCAGCCGCCGGCGAACAGCTTGAGCAGGTTCGACGCGAAGAACAGCACGTCGATCGCGAAGAAGAAACCGGTCGCCGCGAGGCACAGCGCCAGCGGATAACCCCAGCCGTAGCGGATGACGTAGAAGGTCATCACCGTGGTGATCGTCATGTCCAGCGTGACCGCGATGCCGTAGGCCGACGCCAGGTTGCTCGAGGACTTGAACATCACGACCGCGAGCACGATGAAGACGTACAGGCCCCAGTTGACGAAGGGCACGTAGATCTGGCCGATGTCACGCACCGAGGTGTGGTGGATGACCATGCGCGGCAGGATGCCGAGCTGGATCGCCTGCTTGGTGACGGAGAACGCCGCCGAGATCAGCGCCTGCGACGCGATCACGGTGGCCGCGGTGGCGAGGAAGACCAGCGGCAGGCGCGCCCAGTCCGGCGCCATCAGGTAGAACGGGTTGGCGATTGCCGCCGGCTGCGCGAGCAGCAGCGCGCCCTGGCCGAAGTAGTTGATCACCAGCGCCGGCATCACGAGGCCGTACCAGGCGATGCGGATCGGCAGCTTGCCGAAGTGGCCGAGATCGGCATACAGCGCCTCGCCGCCGGTGACCACGAGGATCACCGCGCCGAGCGCGATGAAGGCGACCAGCGGCTGGGCGGCGATGAAGGCGACGGCATAGGCCGGATTCAGCGCGACGAGCACGCCCGGGTGCGCCGCGATGTGCGGCAGGCCGAGCGCGATCAGCACCGCGAACCACACCAGCGTGATCGGCCCGAACCACTGGCCGATGCCGCCGGTGCCGAAGCGCTGCACCGCGAACAGCGCCGTCAGCACCACGAGCGTGACGGGGATCACCCAGTCGTGCAGCGCGGGGGCGGCCACTTCGAGGCCTTCCACCGCCGACAGCACCGAGATCGCCGGCGTGATGACGCCGTCGCCGTAGAACACCGCGGTGCCGAACAGGCCCACGGTCATCAGGCCGCGGCGCAACTTGGGTTTGTCGCGCACGGCGTGCGTGGCCAGTGCCAGCATCGCGATCAGGCCGCCCTCGCCGTTGTTGTCCGCGCGCAGGATCAGCAGCACGTACTTCAGCGAGATGACCGTCGTCAGGGTCCAGAACACCAGCGACAGCACGCCCAGCACGTTGGCGGGCGTCATCGCCAGCCGGTCGCCGTGGAAGATCTCCTTCAGCGCATACAGCGGGCTGGTGCCGATGTCGCCGTAGACGATGCCCAATGCGGCCAGCGTAAGCGCAGCCAGGGCCGCGGGCGATCGGGTGGAAACTGGGGCGCTCAAACGGCGGCGGGGCGGCCGTGCGGCCGGCCCGGATGCTCTTGTTGGAGCGCTATTGTGCGCCGCAGCAACCGCTATTCATAGATCTCCGCGTCAGGATCCGTGGCTTCCAGCTCATAGGCGGCGGCCAGCATGGCCAGGCGGCCGATCACGCCGTACATGTAGAAGCGGTTGGGGGCGCTGGCACCAGGTTTGGCGCCCGGCTTGGGCAGCTGGGTGCTCTCGGCAAAGCCGAGCGGCACGAAGCTGGCGCCCGGGGCGTTCAGGTTCTCGTCGATGCCGCGCTCGGCGTGCACGCGGTAGAAGCCGCCGACCACGTAGCGGTCGAGCATGTAGACCACCGGCTCGGCCACGGCGTCATTCACCCGCTCATACGTCGGCACACCCTCCTGGATGATGACCTGGGTGACCTGCTGGCCTTCCTTGACCACGCTCATCTTGTTCTTGGTCTTGCGGTTGACGGAGTCCAACTCCTTGGCATCGCGCACGGTCATGATGCCCATGCCGTAGGTGCCGTTGTCGGCCTTGACGATGACGAAGGGCTTCTCGTTGATGCCGTATTCCTTGTACTTGCGGCGAATCTTGGTCAGCAGCGCGTCGGCATTGCTCTGCACGCACTCGAGGCCCGCCTCCTCGGCGAAGTTGACCTCGCCGCACTGCCCGAACATCGGATTGATCAGCCACGGGTCCATGCCGAGCAGCTTGGCGAACTTCTTGGCCACCTCCTCGTAGCTCTGGAAGTGGTTGGTCTTGCGCCGCACCGCCCAGCCGGCATGCAGCGGCGGCAGCAGGTACTGCTCGTGCAGGTCCTCCAGCACCTTGGGGATCCCCCCCGACAGGTCGTTGTTGAGCAGGATCGTGCAAGGGTCGAAGTTCTTGGTGCCCAGGCGGTGCTTGCTGCGCACCAGCGGCTCGACCGTGAGCGTGCCGCCGTCGGGCAGCGTCAGCGTCGTCGCTTCCTTGACCTCGGGATCGAGCGTGCCCAGGCGCACGTTGAGGCCCGCCTGGTGAAAGATCTGAGCCAGCCGCGCCACGCTCTGCAGATAGAAGCTGTTGCGCGTGTGCTTCTCGGGGATCAGCAGCAGGTTCTTGGCCTCGGGGCAGATCTTCTCGATCGCCGCCATCGCCGCCTGCACCGCCAACGGCAACATCTCGGGGGTCAGGTTGTTCCAGCCGGCCGGGTAGAGGTTGGTGTCCACCGGCGCCAGCTTGAAGCCGGCGTTGCGCACGTCCACCGAGGTGTAGAACGGCGGCGTGTGCTCCATCCACTCGAGCCGGAACCAGCGTTCGATCGCTGGCATCGACTCCAGGATGCGCTGCTCGAGTTCGTTGATCGGACCCGTCAGGGCGGTGATGAGGTGGGGGACCATGGCGTGGCCTTGCCGGGAGGGAGGCCAATTCTAGGCAGCTGAGGCCGGACTCGCCTTTGGCAAGGCCATGAAAAAAGGGGCCACCCGAAGGTGGCCCCAATCTCGCCCTGAGAGAAGAAATCGACTGGCTTACTTGCTGTAGGCGGTTTCGCCGTGGGACGTGATGTCCAGGCCCTCGCGCTCTTCCTCTTCCGCCACGCGCAGGCCGATCGTCAGGTCGACGATCTTGTAGGCGATGAAGGCGACGACCGCGGAGATCACGACGGTCCAGAAGATGCCCTGGGCCTGGATCCAGACCTGGCCACCGATGCTGCCCCAGTTGCCGCAGGTGTTGGCCACGTAGTCGCAGATGCCCGTGCCGCCGAGGGCAGGCGCCGCGAACACGCCGGTCAGCAGCGCACCGACGATGCCGCCGACGCCATGCACGCCGAACACGTCGAGCGAGTCGTCCGCGCCGAGCAGCTTCTTCAGGCCATTGACGCCCCACAGGCAGAGCAGGCCGGCCACCACGCCGATGATCAGCGCACCGCCGACACCGACGAAGCCGCAGGCCGGCGTGACCGCCACCAGGCCCGCCACCGCACCGGAGGCGGCGCCGAGCATCGAAGCCTTGCCGCGCATCAGCGCTTCACCGGCGGACCAGGCCAGCGCTGCGGCCGCCGTCGCCACCACCGTGTTGATGATGGCCAGCGCCGCGATGCCATTGGCTTCCAGGTTGGAGCCGGCGTTGAAGCCGAACCAGCCCACCCACAGCAACGAGGCACCGACCATGGTCAGCGGCAGGCTGTGCGGCGGCATGGCTTCCTTGCCGTAGCCGACCCGCTTGCCCAGCACATAGGCACCCACCAGGCCCGCGATCGCGGCGTTGATGTGCACCACGGTGCCGCCCGCGAAGTCCAGCGCACCCTTGGCCCACATGAAGCCGGCGTTGGCCGTCACCGCGTCGAGCGTCTTGGCGTCGGTGATCGCGTCCGGGCCGTCCCAGTACCAGACCATGTGCGCGATCGGCAGGTAGGCGAATGTGAACCACAGCGCCGAGAACAGCAGCACCGCCGAGAACTTGATGCGCTCGGCGAAGGCGCCGACGATCAGGCAGGTGGTGATGGCCGCGAAGGTGCCCTGGAACGCGACGAAGGTCAGCTCGGGCAGGTACACGCCCTTGCTGAACGTGGCGGCCACGCTCTCGGGGGTCACTCCCTTGAGGAACAGCTTGTCGAGCGTGCCGAAGAACGGGTTGCTCGCGGTGAAGGCCAGCGAGTAGCCGTAGATCACCCACAGCACGGTGATGAGCGAAAACACCATCATCACCTGCATCAGCACCGACAGCATGTTCTTGCTGCGCACCAGGCCGCCGTAGAACAGCGCCAGGCCGGGGACGGTCATCAGGATGACCAGGATGGTGGACACGCTCATCCAGGCGGTGTCGCCCTTGTTGGGCACCGGCGTGGCGGCCGGAGCCGCCGCCGAGGCGGCTTCGGCCGGCGCCGCCGCTGCGGCCGCAGACGCCGCGGCCTCCGGCGCGGACGCCGCTTGCGCGAGGGCCGTGTCGGCCAGGCCAAAGAAGGCCGCACCGAGCACCAGGGATGCGAGGAGTTTCTTCAACATGTTGGTTGTCTTCCTGTTGTGTCGCTCAGAGCGCGTCCTTGCCGGTCTCGCCGGTACGGATGCGGACGACCTGCTCGAGGGCGCTGATGAACACCTTGCCGTCGCCGATCTTGCCGGTGCGCGCCGAGGCCTCGATGGCCTCGATGACGCGGTCGACGATGGCATCGTCCACCGCGGCGTCGATGCGCACCTTGGGCAGGAAGTCCACCACGTACTCCGCGCCGCGGTACAGCTCGGTGTGGCCCTTCTGGCGCCCGAAGCCCTTGACCTCGGTCACCGTGATGCCCTGCACCCCGATGCCCGACAGGGCCTCGCGCACTTCGTCCAGCTTGAACGGTTTGATGATTGCCGTGACCATCTTCATGGCCTTCTCCTTGGGCAGCGCCCTGTGATCAGAAGTTGTACTTGACGCCCAGCACGACCCCGGCCTTGCCGAGGTTCTTGTTGTTGGGGCCGATGTAGTTGTCGTTGTCGGTGCCGACGATCGCCAGGCTCGGCACGAGGCCGTTGAAGTCCTTCGAGATCGTGAGCGAGTAGTCGGTGTATGAGAAACCGCTGACGTTCTTCACCTTCTGGTAGCCCACGTGCGGGGTCAGCATCAGCCCGCCGCCCAGGTCGAAGCCGGCCGACAGGTCGAGGTAGTAGCTGTTCTTGCTGTCGGCAAAGCCGAACAGGTTGGTCACCGCGTGTGAGTACTTCAGGGTCGCGGGACCGTAAGTCAGTGCGCCATAGATCTCGGTCGTGTCGGCCTTCGGGCTCAGGTCGTTGCTCGGGTAGACATAGGTCAACACCCCGAGGTCGTACGACACTTCTTTCGTCAGCGAGCCCTTGTAGCCGCCGTAGACGTCGATCTCGACGTCGGCGTCGCCGCCAGCGTCCTTGATCCACTTGATCGTCGAGGCCCAGGTGCCGAGGTAGAAGCCGCCACTGCTGTAGTCGATGCCGCCTTGCAGCGCTGGCTTGACGCGCGTTTGCGAGATGCCGCGGTAGCGGTAGTCGGTGACCGCGCCAACGTTGAAGGCCACGTCGGCATAGGACACGGCGGGCAGGGCGCTGCCCAGCACGGCGGCGGCGGCAGCGGCGATAAGGGCTTGCTGGCTCATCGGGGATTGGCTCCGGGGGTTTGGGAGAAGGTTGCGGAATGCTTCAGCAGCTTCCGTGCCCGAGGCTGCGCCCTATACGCCGCCCCAGCGCGGGGCGCTCGCCCGATGCCGCACTGCAGATGCGCACCAATTGCGGGATTGTGAGCCGGATGCACCGCTTCGGTGCCCCACTTCAGAGGGAGGGACAGCGTGACGGCAGGTGCCGAGAATCGCCGCCCAAGCCCCCGTTCGAAGGCGCAGCAACAAACCGGAGACGCCGCCCATGACCCTGGCCGTGGTGATGAGCCGAGCACTGGACGGGCTGGACGCCCCGCCGGTGCAGGTGGAAGTGCATCTGGCCAACGGCCTGCCCAGCTTCACGCTGGTCGGCCTGGCCGACACCGAGGTCAAGGAGGCACGCGAGCGCGTGCGCGCGGCGTTGGCGCAGAGCGGCCTGGCTTTTCCGACCAACAAGCGCATCACGGTCAACCTGGCGCCGGCCGACCTGCCCAAGGAGTCCGGCCGCTTCGACCTGCCGATCGCGCTGGGCATCCTGGCCGCCGACGGCCAGATCGACCCCGCCGCGCTGGCGGGCTACGAGTTCGCCGGCGAACTGAGCCTGGCCGGCGAGCTGCGCCCGGTGCGCGGTGCGCTCGCGCTCGCGCTCGCGCTGCGCCACGAAGGCGCGACACGCACGCTGGTGCTGCCCGAAGCCAGCGCTGCAGAGGCGGCGCTGGCTGGGCAGGTGCCGGTGCGCTCGGCCCGGCACCTGCTCGACGTCGTAGCGGCCCTGCAACCGGGCGACGCCGCGCGACCGCTGCCGGTGCCTGAGCCCCCCGCGCACAACGGCCATGACGCGACGGCGGCACTGCTCGACCTGGCCGACGTGCGCGGCCAGACGGCCGCCAAGCGCGCGCTCGAGATCGCTGCGGCCGGCGCGCACAGCCTGCTGATGGTGGGCCCGCCCGGCGCGGGCAAATCCATGCTGGCCCAGCGCCTGCCCGGCCTGCTGCCACCGATGAACGACAGCGAGGCCCTGGCCAGCGCCGCGCTGGCCAGCCTGGCCGGCGCTTTCGAACCCTCGCACTGGAAGGTGCGGCCGTTCCGTGCCCCGCACCACAGCGCCACCGCGCCGGCCCTGGTGGGCGGCGGCTCGCCGCCGCGGCCGGGCGAGATTTCGCTCGCCTACGGCGGCGTGCTGTTCCTCGACGAGATGCCGGAGATGCCGCGCGCGGCGCTGGAGGCGCTGCGCGAGCCGCTCGAGACCGGGCGCATCACGATCTCGCGCGCGGCGCGCCAGGCCTCGTTCCCGGCGCGCTTCCAGCTCGTCGCGGCGATGAACCCCTGCCCCTGCGGCTGGCTCGGCGCTGCCGCCGGCAGCGGCCGCAGCTGCCGCTGCACGCCCGACATCGTGGCGCGCTACCAGGGCAAGCTGTCGGGGCCGTTGCTCGACCGCATCGATCTGCAGGTGGACGTGCCCGCGGTCAAGCCCGACGAGCTGATGGGCAAGCGCGACGGCGAGCCGAGCCCGGTCATCGCCCAACGCGTGCAGGCGGCGCGCCGGCGCGCGATCGAGCGCCAGGGCACCCCGAACGCCGAGCTGACGCCGACGGGCATCGAGGCGCACTGCGCGCTCGACGACACCAGCCGTGACCTGCTGCACCGCGCGGCCGAGCGCCTGGGCTGGACCGGCCGTGGCATGCACCGCGTGCTGAAGGTGGCGCGCACGATCGCCGACCTGGCCGGCAGCGAACGCATCCGCTCGTTGCACGTGGCCGAAGCGATGCAGTGGCGGCGCGCCCTGCCGGTCAGTTGAACCGACCGGCCGAGCGCCCTCTGGCCCCCGCGCCTCAGGCCATCAGGTCGGCCATCGCCTGCCGCTCGATCAGCGCGCCGCGGTACTGCACCACCCGCGCGGCCAGGCGGTTGCCGGCACGCGCAGCGTCGACCGCCGAGGCACCCCCGAGGCGCGCGGCCAGGTAGGCACCAGCGAAGGAGTCGCCGGCGGCAGTGGTGTCGACGACGCGCGGCACGCTTTCGGTGGGCACATCGGTCAGCGGTTGTCCCGTCACACGCACGAGTGTCGAGCCGCTGCCGCGCTTGACGATCACCTCCAGGCAAGGCGCATCGAGCGAACGGTCGAGCTGCGCGTCGAGGGGGGTCGTGCCGTCGCCCCACAGCGCGAGCTCGTCGTCGAGCGTCAGCAGCGCAATCGACGCCAGGTCGAGCGAGCGGCGGAAGGCTTCGCGCGTGGTTGCGACGTCGGGCCACAGGCGCGGCCGGTAGTTGTTGTCGAACACCACCGTGGCGCCGCGTGTGCGCAGCTGCTGCGCTACTGCCCAGAGGCGCTCGCGCGCCGCGGGATTCAGGATCGCGAGGCTGATGCCGCTGAAATACAGCGCGTCGATCTCATCGGCGCGCGCTTCCAGTGGCGTATGGCCTTCGGGTGCGTCGAAGTAGGCGCGCGCCGCCGACTGGTCGCGCCAGTAGCTGAAGCGGCGCTCGCCACCGGGGTCGACCTCGATCAGGTACAGCCCGGGCATGCGGCCCGGGACGCGACGCACGAAGTCCAGGCCGATGTCCTCTTCGGCCCAACGTTGCATCATCCCGGCGCTCAGCCCGTCATCGCCCAGGCCGGTGGCGTAGCTGACCTCGATGCCGTACCGGCGCCCGCAGCGGGCGAGGTAGACGGCGGTGTTCAGCGTGTCGCCGCCGAAGGTCTGGTGCATTGTGCCGAAGGCCTCGCCTTGCAGCTCGATCATGCACTCGCCGAAGGACACCACCCGCGGCGCGGTACGGTTTCTTGGCATCGTTGCTGCAGTCTACGGGAGCCCGCTGCCAGGCCCGCCAGCCTGACCTTCCTACGCCTTCGCGACCGGGTGCGCCGCCATCAATTCGAGCGCCTGCACCAGCGCCGAATGGTCGAGCTGCTCGCCGCCGTTGGCCGCGCAGGCCTGCATCAGCTGCGCGGTCATCGCGGTGTTGGGCAGCGACACGCCGAGCGCCTTGGCGCCCTGCAGCGCGAGGTTCAGGTCCTTCTGGTGCAGCTTGATCCGGAAGCCCGGGTTGAACGTGCGCTTGATCATGCGTTCGCCATGCACCTCGAGCACGCGGCTGGCGGCAAAGCCGCCCATCAGCGCCTGGCGCACGCGCGCCGGGTCGGCACCGGCCTTGCTGGCGAACACCAGCGCCTCGCCGACCGCGGCGATGTTCAGCGCGACGATGATCTGGTTCGCTACCTTGGTGATCTGGCCCGCGCCGGCCGGGCCGACATGGGTGATGTTCTTGCCCATCAGCGCGAAGAGCGGCTGCACGCGCGCGAACACCTCGTCCTTGCCGCCGACCATGATGGTCAGCGAAGCCGCCTTGGCGCCGACCTCGCCGCCGGAGACCGGCGCGTCGAGCCAGTCGGCACCGGTGGCCTCGATGCGCTTCGCGTAGTCCTGGGTCTCGATCGGCGAGATCGAGCTCATGTCGACCACGGTCTTGCCCTTGCCCAGCGCACCGGCGATGCCGTTGTCGCCGAACAGCACCTTCGCCACGTCGAGCGTGTCGGGCACCATCGTGAAGATGACGTCTGCCTGCTTCGCCACCTCGGCCGGTGTCTTGCACGCGACCGCACCGGCGTCGATCAACGCCTGCGGTACATTGCTGCGAGTATTGACGAACAGGTCGTGGCCGGCGGCGCGCAGGTGGCCCGCCATCGGGGCCCCCATGATGCCCAGGCCGATGAATCCGAGTTTTGCCATGTCTTGCTCCGTGATCAGAAACGCGGCTGCTTGCCGCTGAAGGTCGGGTCGAGCTTGCGCATCTGCGCCACGTCATTGCGGGTGCGGATGCCGCACGCCAGGTACTGTGCGTGCAGCGTCGCCAGCGCCTTGCGGTCGAGTTCGACGCCCAGGCCCGGCTTGCGCGGTACCGCGACGGTGCCGCCCTCGATCGGCACCCGGCCGCCGACGATCACCTCCTCCTCCTGCCACGGGTAATGCGTGTCGCAGGCGTAGGTGAGGTTGGGCACGCAGGCCGCCAGGTGCGTCATCGCCAGCAGGCTGATGCCCAGGTGTGAGTTCGAGTGCATCGAGATGCCCAGGCCGTACAAGTCGCAGATGCGCGCGAGTTGCTGGGTCGCGCGCAGGCCGCCCCAGTAGTGGTGGTCCGACAGCACCACCTTCACCGAGCCGAGCTGCAGGCTGCGCTTGAGCTCGTCGAAGGTGGTGACGACCATGTTGGTCGCCAGCGGCAGCTTCGTGTGCTTCGCGAGTTCGGCCATGCCCTCGAGGCCGGGCGTCGGGTCTTCGTAGTACTCGAGCAGTTCGTCGAGCGCGGGCGCGGCCTCGATGCTGGTCTTCAACGACCAGTTGGCGTTCGGGTCCAGGCGCAGTGGCGTGCCGGGGAAGGCCTTGCGCAGCGCGCGCATCGTTTCAATCTCGTGCTTCGGCTCGAACACGCCGCCCTTGACCTTGATGCTCTGGAATCCGTACAGCTCGATGAAGCGGCGCGCCTGCGCCACCATCTGCTCGGGGCTGATGCCCTCGCCCCACACGTCGGGCGGGTACGGCTTGTCGACATGCTCGGCGTGCTTGAAGAACAAGTAGGCGCTGTAGGGCACCGCGTCACGCACCGTGCCGCCGAGCAGGTCGGCCACCGGCGCGTTCAGGCGCTGGCCCTGCAGGTCGAGCATCGCGACCTCGAGCGCGCTCGTCACCTTGGAAGCATTCTTCGCGCCATGCGACCCTGGTGCGAGTTCGAGTTCGGTCGACGAGCGCGTGGCCTTGATGCCCGACTTGACCCGCTGCTCCATCAGGTTCAGGTCGAACGGCGACAGGCCCGGCACCAGCGGCTTGGCGGCCTCGAGCGCGTCGAGCATCGTCTGGTCGCCGTAGGTCTCGGACAGGCCGACGCGGCCGTCCGACGCCTCGACCTCGACGATCGCGCGCAGCGCCCAGGGTTCGTGGATGCCGCTGGCGTTCAGCAGTGGCGGGTCGCGGAAGGCGATCGGCGTGACCCGCAGTTCGCGGATCGTCCAGTCCCTGCGCTGGCTCATGTGCGCGACCCCGGCGCCCGCATCTCCGCGACGATCTGCTGCGAGCCGGCGATCAGGATGCGCGCGTCCGAGCTGACGGTGACGAAGTCGAAACCCTTGGCGATGCGCGCACGTGCCACGTCGCTGCGGCCGTTGTGCACGCCGGCGCGGATGCCATGCGCCTTGGCACGCGCGAGGATGTGGTCCATCGCCTCGGCCACCGGCGGGTCGACGTCGTCGAACACCGGCCTGCAGCCGAGCGCCAGCGACAGATCCGATGGGCCGATGTACACCGCATCGAGGCCCTCGACCGAACAGATCGCGTCCAGGTTGTCGAGTGCTTCCTTGGTCTCGATCATCGCGAAGATCACGACGTTGTCGTTGGCCTGGGCCTGGTAGTCGGCGCCGAGCGCGAGTGCCGCGCGCACCGGCCCGTTGCTGCGCGAACCGCGCGGCGCGTAGTGCGTGTAGGCGACCAGGCGCTGCGCGTCCTCGCGCGTATTGACCATCGGGCAGATGATGGCCTGCGCGCCGGCATCGAGCGTCTTCATCACCACCGCCGGTTCGAGCCATGGCACGCGCACCACCGGCATCGCCGGTGTGGCCGACATCGCCTGCAGCATGTGGACCATGTCCTGGTAGTCGATCAAGCCATGCTGCATGTCGATCGTCAGCGTGTCCCAGCCCTGGTGCGCCATCACCTCGGCTGAAAAGCCGTTGGGAATCGCGAGCCAGCCGTTGACGACCGCCTTGTTCTGTGCCCACAGGGCGCGCAGCTTGTTGTCTTTCATGATGAGAGTCCTCCTTGATCTGGAATCAGGTCACCGGCGCCGGATTGAACAGCACGAGCGCGTTGTGCAGCTTCCACTGCTCGGCCCAGGTCTTCCTGCGGCCGCTGGCCACGTCGAGCATCAGCCGGAACAGCTCCCAGCCCGCTTCCTCGATCGTGGCCTCGCCGTCGGCCACGCGGCCGGCGTTCAGGTCCATCAGGTCGTGCCAGCGCCGTGCCAGGTCGCTGCGCGTGGCGACCTTGATCACCGGGCACTCGGCCAGGCCGTAGGGCGTGCCGCGACCGGTGGTGAAGACGTGCAGGTTCATTCCGGCCGCCAGCTGCAACGTGCCGCAGATGAAGTCGCTCGCCGGCGTGGCGGCGAACACCAGGCCGCGCTGCTCGCGCTTCAACTTCTCCCCCGGGCTCAGCACATGCGCGATCGGCGTGCTGCCGCTCTTGACGATCGAGCCCATCGCCTTCTCGACGATGTTGCTCAAGCCGCCGGCCTTGTTGCCCGGCGTCGTGTTGGCGCTGCGGTCGGCCTGGCCCCGCGCGAGGTAGGCGTCGTACCAGGCCAGCTCGCGCACGATGGCCTGCGCCACCTCGGGCGTGGCCGCGCGCGCGGTGAGCTGGTCGACCGCGTCGCGCACCTCGGTGTTCTCGCTGAACATCACGGTGGCGCCGGCACGCACCAGCAGGTCGGTCGCGAAGCCGACCGCGGGATTCGCGGTGACGCCCGAGAACGCGTCGCTGCCGCCGCACTGGACACCGACGACCAGCTCGCTGGCCGGCACCGTCTCGCGCCGTCGCGCGCAGGCGCTCGAGGTGCTCCTCGGCGGTGGTCAGGATCGAATCGATCATCGACTGGAAGCCGACATGCTTGTCGTCCTGCAGCCGCACCAGGTCGAAGCCTGGGTCGTTGTCACTGGCGCTGGCGCCGACATCGGCGACGTTGCGCTCGTCGACCAGCGCGATCGTGCCCGGCGGCAACAGGCGCTCGGGCTGCAGCTTCTCGCAGCCCAGGCTCACCACCATCACCTCGCCGCCGAAATTGGGGTTCAGGCTGATGTGGCGCACGGTGCGGATCGGGATCGGCGCATCGGGCGCGTCGATCGCGACACCGCAGCCATAGCTGTGCTCCAGCCCCACCACGTCGTCGACGTTCGGGTACTTCGGCAGCAGCTCGGCGCGGATGCGCCCGATCGCGTGCTCGACGACCCCGGCCACGCACTGCACCGTGGTCGTGATGGCCAGGATATTGCGCGTGCCCACCGACCCGTCCCGGTTGCGGAAGCCTTCGAAGGTGTGACCCTCCAGCGCCGGCATGGCTGGTGGCTTGACGGTCGCGATCGGCAGGCCGTCGAAGCCGCGCGCCGCGGGCAAACGCAGCAGGCGCTCGTGCACCCAGCTGCCGGCCCGGATCGCCTTGTCGGCGCGCCCGATGACGACGCCGTAGCGCCGCACTTCGTCGCCCTCGGCCAAGTTCACCAGGGCGACCTTGTGGCCCTGCGGCACCTTGTCGACCAGCGTCGGCCCGCCGGGCAGCACCGTACCCGGCGGCAGGCCGCCGTCGCTGGCCACGATCGCGACGTTGTCGCGCTCGTGCATGCGGATGACGACCGGCGTCAGGCCGGCCGCCGTCGGCGCGCTCATTCCGGCTTGATCCCCGCCGTCTTGATCACGCGCGTCCACAGGTCGATCTCGCTGGCGACGAACTTGGCGTATGCCGCGCCGCCGGGGGCCGGCACAACGAAGCCGAGCGTCTCGAGCTTGCTCTTGATCTCGGGCGAGGTCATCACCTTGCGCAGGGCGGCCTCGAGCTTGTCGACCACCGGCTGCGGCGTGCCCTTGGCCACCGACATGCCCGACCACGACAACGCCTGGAAGTTCGGGATGCCGCTCTCGTGGATGGTCGGCGTGTCCGGGAACAGCGGATTGCGCTGCAGGCTGGTCACCGCCAGTGCGCGCAGCTTGCCGGCCTTGACATGCGGGAAGGCCGTGTCCTGGTTGATGAACATCAGCGGGATCTGGCCGCCCAGCAAGTCCTGCATCATCGGACCGCCACCGCGATACGGGATGCCGACCATGAACAGGCCCTTGCAGTCGGCGGCCTTGGGCGGGCACTTGCTGCCCTCGAGCTTGAACAGCTCCATCGCCATGTGGCCCGAGGCCGCGTGCGTGAAGCCGTAGTTCAGCTTGCCCGGGTTGGCGCGCACGTAGTCGACCAGTTCCTTGAAGGTCTTCCACGGGGTGCTGGCGTTGACCACCAGCACGTTCGGGCCCGAGTGCACCTGGGCCAGGTGCACGAAGTCCTTGTTCGAGTCGTAGGCCAGGCCGGGGTTCAGGCCATGCGCCACCGCGCTCTGGCCGACGCCGGTCTGGATGATGGTGTAGCCGTCGGCGGGCATCTGCTTGACCGCGCGCAGCGTGCCGACGGTGCCGCCGGCGCCGCCGATGTTCTCGACGAGGACCTGCTGGCCGAGTTCGCGGCCCAGCGGTTCGGCGACCAGGCGCGCCATGACGTCGCTGGTGCCCCCGGGCGGGAACGGGCTGACGATCTTCAGCGGCTTGCTGGGGAAAGCGTCCTGGGCCGTCGCAGGCAGGCCGAAGGCCGCCGCAGCGAAGGCGGCCAGCGCCAGGAAATGTCTGCGTGCTTTCATCGTGGGTGTCTCCTTGACTGGTGATTAGACGGCGCCATGCGCCTCGACATACAGCGCGTACAGCGAATGGCAACTCGCCATGTACAGGCGATTGTTCTTCGGCCCGCCGAAGCACAGGTTGGCACAGCGCTCCGGCAGGCGGATGTGCGCGATGGCCTTGCCCTGCGGGTTGAACACCATCACGCCGTCCAGGTCCTCGGGCTTGCCACGCAGGGTGAAAACCTTCTTGCCACCGAGGTCACTGGGCTCGGCGTTGAGGGCGCCGTTGCTGCCCCAGCCGCACCACAGGTTGCCGTCACGGTCGACCTTGAAACCGTCGAGCGCGCCGAAGTCGGCCGCGTCGATCAGCTTGGTCTTGTTCGCGAGGCTGGCGCCGTCGGCGCCCACGTCGTAGGCCCAGATGCTGCGGTTGGGCGTGCCGCGCCATTCGACGACGTAGAGCTTCTTCTCGTCGGGCGAGAAGGCCAGGCCGTTGGGATTCATGATGTCGGTGATCATCGCCGCCAGCTTGCCGTCGGCGCCCAGGCGGTAGACGTTGGTCGTCGCCTGCTCGGGCCGCGCGCGCGAACCCTCCCACTCGCCGTTGATGCCGAACAGCGGGTCGGTGAACCAGATCGAGTCGTCGGACTTGACGACCACGTCGTTCGGCGCATTCAGGCGCTTGCCCTCGAAACTGTCGGCCAGCACCGTGATGCGGCCGTTGTCCTCGGTGCGCGTCACGCGCCGCACCACCGAGTGCTCGCAGGTGACGAGCCGCCCCTGGCGGTCGCGCGTGTTGCCGTTGGCGTAGTTGGCGTTGCGACGGAAGACGCTGAAGCTGCCGTCCTTCTCGTCGAACTTCATGATGCGGTTGTTCGGGATGTCGCTGACGAGCACATGGCCCGGCTCGCCGCTGCGCCCGGGAAAGTACACCGGCCCCTCGGCCCAGCGCATGCCGGTGGCCACCTGCTCGAGCGTGCTGCTGTAGATGCGGTAGCGCGCGAAGCTCGGGTCGAGGATCTGCACCGATGGGTCGGGGTAGCGCTGGTTCGGCTTGAACTCGAAGGACTGTGCGCGCAGCACGCCGCTGAAGGCGCCCAGGCCGGCGGTGACCCCGCCGCCGATCGCGGCCTTCAAAAGACCACGGCGCAACTTCGAACGCCCCTGTTCTTCCTGCATCTGTCGTCTCCTTGTGGTGGGCGGATGCCCGTTGTTGTCAGCGGACCATGCACGGCCGCTTCGGATCGAAGGTCCAGTTCGGGATCAGGGATTGCATCGCCACCGCGTCGTCGCGCGCACCCAGGCCATGCTGTTGGTAGAGCTGGTTGGCCTTGGCCACCTCGGCCATGTCGAGCTCGACGCCCAGGCCCGGCTTCTTCGGCACCTGCACATGGCCATCGACGATGCGTAGCGGCTGCCGGGTCAGGCGCTGGCCGTCCTGCCAGATCCAGTGCGTGTCGATCGCGGTCACCTTGCCCGGCGCCGCGGCACCGACATGGGTGAACATTGCCAGCGACACGTCGAAGTGGTTGTTCGAGTGCGAGCCCCAGGTCAGGCCCCAGTCGCGACAGGTCTGCGCCACACGCACGCTGCCGGCCATGGTCCAGAAGTGCGGGTCGGCGAGCGGGATGTCCACGCTCTGCAGCGACAGCGCATGCACCATCTGGCGCCAGTCGGTGGCGATCATGTTGGTGGCCGTCGGCAGGCCGGTGGCGCGGCGGAACTCGGCCATCACCTCGCGTCCCGAGAAGCCGCCCTCGGCACCGCACGGGTCCTCGGCATAGGCCACCACGCCGCGCATGTCGCGCATCAGGCGGATCGCGTCCTTCAGCAGCCAGCCGCCATTCGGGTCGAGCGTGATGCGCGCGTCGGGGAAGCGCTCGTGCAGCGCGACGATGGCCTCGACTTCTTCCTCGCCGCGCAGCACGCCACCCTTGAGCTTGAAGTCGTTGAATCCGTAAAGCGCGCGTGCGGCCTCGGCCTGGCGCACGATGGTCTGCGGCGTCAGCGCCTCCTCATGGCGCACGCGGAACCAGTCGTTGGGCGCGTTCGGTTCCTCGCGGTACGGCAGGCCGGTCTTGCGGCGGTCGCCGACGTAGAACAGGTAGCCGAGCATCTCGACCGACTCGCGCTGCTGGCCCTCGCCGAGCAGCGCGGCCACCGGCACGCCCAGGTGCTGGCCGAGCAGGTCGAGCAGCGCCGACTCGATGGCCGTCACCGCGTGGATCGTGGTGCGCAGGTCAAAGGTCTGCTGGCCGCGGCCGCCGGCGTCGCGGTCGGCGAAGGTTTCGCGCACGCGCTGCAGCACCGACTGCACATTGCCCACCGCCTGGCCCACGACCAGCGGCGCCGCGTCTTCCAGGGTCTGGCGGATCTTCTCGCCGCCCGGCACCTCGCCGACGCCGGTGTTTCCAGCGCTGTCGGTCAGCACGACCAGGTTGCGCGTGAAGAAGGGGCCATGCGCCCCCGACAGGTTCATCAGCATGCCGTCGCGGCCGGCGACGGGGATCGCCTGCAGCTTGACGACCTGGGGCGCCGCGCTCACGGCATGCGCCGCCGAGGCGGCCGACGCGGAAATGGGGAGGAGATCATGGGGTTAACCAGAAGTCTGATGAGTACCGCTCGGCCGATCACGCGGCGCAGGCCGTCATCAGTCATCGTACAACTACAGGCTGCCCTGTCAAGCCTCTCTCAGGTCGTCGCGCGGGCGGTTCGTCCCGCCATGCGGGCACGCGGCGCCGCCTGCACCTGGGCCCGCCGCCGCCGCTCGCGGCTGTTGGCCAGGTGGGTGCGCATCGCCGCGCGGGCGCCTTCGCCGTCGTGCGCCGCGATCGCGTCGTAGATGTTCTCGTGCTCGGCATGCACGCGGCGCAGGAACTCGCGCCGCTCCTCGGTCAGCGGCACCGGCGCGTCCAGGCGTGCGCGCGGGATCATGCTGGCACCCAGCGCCGCCATCAGCTCGGCGAAGTGCGGGTTCTGGGTCGCGCGCGCGATCTCGAGGTGGAAGCGGAAGTCGGCCGCCACACCGTCGCGCCCGGCGTGCACCGCGGCGGCGAAGTCGTCGAGCGCCGCGCGCATTTCGCGCAGGTTGCCCTCGGTGCGGCGCTGGGCCGCCAGCGCGGCAGCCTCGGTCTCCATGCCGATGCGCAGCTCGAGCATCGCGATCACGTCCTGCAGCGTGGCCAGCTGCTCGGGCGAGATGCGAAACGGCGCCGCCTCGCCGGCGCCGACGACGAAGGTACCGATGCCGTGGCGCGTGCGCACCTGGCCCGCCGCCTGCAACTTGGACAGGGCCTCGCGCACCACGGTGCGGCTGACCCCGTACTCGGCCATGATCGCGGCCTCGGTCGGCAGCTTGTCGCCCGGCGGCAAGCGGCCGTCGCGGATGCGGTCGCCGAGCGACTCGACCAGTTCGAGCGCCAGGTTGCGCGCGCGGCGCGGCGGCGGGGATTCGGTTCGGGAAGGCATGCGGATCGGCGTAAACCCTGGTGTGGCGGCGTCTTGACGGCGCGGTGCGGATGACGACAATCGCCATGGTTGTACGACAACCGATGACGACCGGTTGGGCCGATGGTGCCGCAACCCCGGCATGCGATCAAGCCCACCGTATCCCGCCCGCGAACGAACCTCCCCATGCTGTCCGCCCCCGCCACCGCGATCCGTTTCAAGCGCCTGCTGCTCACCGGGGCCGCCGGCAACCTGGGCAAGGTGCTGCGGCCGCGCCTGAAGGCCTATTGCGACGTGCTGCGTGTGTCGCACCGGCGCGACTTCGGCCCTGCCGGAGCCGGCGAAGAGGTGGTGCTGGCCGAGCTCTCGGACCGCGCGCAGGTGCTCAGGCTGTTCGAGGGCGTGGACGCCGTCGTGCACATGGGCGGCGTGTCGACCGAGCAGCCTTGGGAAGACATCCTGGCCGGCAACATCGTCGGCCTGGTCAACGTCTACGAAGCGGCGCGCCAACACAAGGTCAAGCGCATCGTGTTCGCGAGCTCCAACCACGTGACCGGCTTCTACCGCCAGGACCAGGTGATCTCGCCGCAGGACCCGGTGCGGCCCGACGGCTTCTACGGCCTGTCCAAGGCCTTCGGCGAGAACCTGGCCCAGCTGTACTGGGACCGCCATGGCCTGGAGACGGTGAGCCTGCGCATCGGCTCGTCGTTCCCCGAGCCCAAGGACCGCCGCATGCTGTCCACCTGGATGAGCTTCGACGACACCGAGCGCCTGGTCGCCGCGGCGCTGGGCGCGCCATTGGTCGGGCACACGATCATCTACGGCATGAGCGACAACGCGTCGGTCTGGTGGGACAACACCAGCGCGCGACACATCGGCTACCGCCCGCAGGACAGCTCCGAGCCATTCCGCGCCACGGTCGAGGCGCGCCAGCAGACGATCGATCCCCATTCGCGTACCGCGCAGTTCCAGGGCGGTGCGTTCGTCGAGCAGGGTTACTACGACTGACGCGCTGCGCCTTGCCCCCGTTCTCATACCGACGCCGCGAACAGGCGCCATCACCCCCCAGGAGACCGTCACCATGATCCTTCGAAGAACCCTGATCGCCGCGGCGGCCACGCTCGCCGCCTTCGCTGCCCACGCCCAGAGCGTCGTGCTCAAGGCCACCGACACGCACCCGGCAGGCTACCCGACCGTGGTCGCCGTCGAGAACATGGGCAAGAAGCTCGAGGCCGCGACGAACGGCCGCATCAAGATGCAGATGTTCCCGGGCGCCGTGCTCGGCCAGGAGAAGGAAGTCGTCGAGCAGACGCAGCTCGGCGCGATCCAGATCGCCCGCATCTCGCTCGGCGTCATCGGCCCGGTGGTGCCGGACGTGAACGTGTTCAACATGCCCTTCGTGTTCCGCGACGTCGCGCACATGCGCAAGGTGATCGACGGCCCGATCGGCGACGAACTGCTGCAGAAGGTCACCGACAGCCCGGCCAAGCTGGTCGGCCTGGGCTGGATGGACGGCGGCGCGCGCAACCTGTACACCAAGAAGCCGGTGAAGACGCCCGCCGACCTGGCCGGCCAGAAGGTGCGCATGATGGGCAACCCGCTGTTCGTCGACACCATGAACGCGATGGGTGGCAACGGCATCGCGATGGCCTACGGCGAGGTCTTCACCGCGCTGCAGACCGGCGTGATCGACGGCGCAGAGAACAACCCGCCCTCGTACTTCACCGCCAACCACTACAACACGCCGGCCAAGTTCTACGCCCAGACCAACCACCTGATCATTCCCGAGATCTTCGTGATGTCGAAGGTGACCTGGGACAAGCTGTCCAAGGAAGACCAGGCGCTGGTGAAGAAAGTGTCGCGCGAGGCGCAACTCGACCAGCGCGGCCTGTGGGACAAGAGCGTGGCCGACTACACCGCCAAGCTCAAGAGCGCCGGCATCCAGTTCATCGACGTCGACCAGAAGCTGTTCTTCGACGCCACCGCCCCGGTGCGCGCGAAGTACGGCGCCCAGTTCACCGACCTGATGAAGCGCATCGGCGACGTCAAGTAAGTGCCTGACCCGGCGCCGCGCTGGCCCTCGCGCCGGCGCGGCGTCTTTGCATCCGGCCCACCGCGCCCCACATCCATGGCTGAATCCTTCCATCGTTTCAACGACCGCGTGTACCTGGCGTGCATGTGGCTGTCCGGCATCTCCATCGCGGTGATGTCGGTCATCATTCCCTGGGGCATCTTCACGCGCTACGTGCTCGGCACGGGCTCGCAGTGGCCCGAGCCGATCGCGATCCAGCTGATGGTGATGTTCACCTTCCTGGGCGCAGCGGTTGCCTACCGCGCGGGCTCGCACATCGCGGTGGCCATGCTCACCGACCGGCTGCCCGAAGGCCTGCGGCACGTGCTGCGCGGCGTGGTGCACCTGTGCATGCTCGGGGTGGCGGTCTACACGGTCATCAAGGGCACGCGGCTGTGCCTGGAAACCTGGAACCAGGTCATCGGCCAGTTGCCGTGGCTGCGCGTGGGCATCACCTACATGCCGGTGCCGCTGGGCGGCTTCGTGACCGCGCTGTTCGTGCTGGAGGTGATCTTCTTCGGTTACCAGAACCAGCGCCCGGTGGTCACCTTCGATCACCTGATCGAAGACAAGGGAGCGGCCTGATGGACGCGCTCGTCCTGCTCGGCTCCTTCGCGGTGCTGATGCTGATCGGCATGCCGGTCGCCTACGCGATGGGCCTGTCAGCCCTGATCGGTGCGCTGTGGATCGACATCCCGATCGACGCGGTGATGATCCAGATCGCCGCCGGGGTCAACAAATTCTCGCTGCTCGCGATCCCGTTCTTCGTGCTGGCCGGCGCGATCATGGCCGAGGGCGGCATGTCGCGCCGTCTGGTCGCCTTCGCCGGTGTGCTGGTGGGCTTCATCCGCGGCGGGCTGTCGCTGGTGAACATCCTGGCCTCCACGTTCTTCGGTGCGATCTCGGGCTCGTCGATGGCCGACACGGCGTCGATCGGCTCGGTGCTGATCCCCGAGATGGCGCGCAAGGGCTACCCCAAGGACTTCGCCACCGCCGTCACCGTCAGCGGCTCGGTGCAGGCGATCCTGATCCCGCCCTCGCACAACGCCATCATCTATTCGCTCGCCGCCGGCGGCTCGATCTCGATCGCGGCGCTGTTCGTGGCCGGCGTGCTGCCCGGCCTGCTGCTCGGCCTGACGCTCGCGGCGCTGTGCATGGTCATCGCGAAGAAGAAGGACTTCCCGCGCGGCGAACGCATCCCGCTCAAGCAGGCGCTGAAGATCTGTGTCGACGCGCTGTGGGGCCTGATGACGATGGTCATCATCCTCGGCGGCATCCTGTCGGGCGTGTTCACCGCCACCGAGTCGGCGTCGATCGCGGTGATCTGGGCCTTCTTCGTCACGATGTTCATCTACCGCGACTACAAGTGGGCCGACCTGCCCAAGCTGATGCACCGCACGGTCAAGACCCTGTCGATCGTGATGATCCTGATCGGCTTCGCGGCGGCTTTCGGCTACATCATGACGCTGATGATGATCCCGCAGCAGATCACCGGTGCCTTCACCAGCGTCAGCAAGGAGCCCTGGGTGATCCTGCTGATGATCAACGTGCTGCTGCTGGTGCTGGGCACGCTGATGGACATGGCGCCGCTGATCCTGATCATGACGCCGATCCTGCTGCCGGTGGCCACCTCGATCGGCGTCGACCCGGTGCACTTCGGCATGATCATGATGGTCAACCTGGGCATGGGCCTGATCACGCCGCCGGTGGGCGCGGTGCTGTTCGTCGGCGCGGCGATCGCCAAGCTGCCGATCGAGCAGGTGACCAAGGCGCTGTTCCCGTTCTTTGGCGCGATGCTGTTCGTGCTCGGCATGGTGACCTACGTGCCGTTCATCTCCCTCTGGCTGCCCAAGGTGTTCGGACTTTGAACGGCGTGAACTTCACCCCCAGCGCGCGCTACCCCGACCCGTCGGTCGAGGTGCTGCACGAGAGCTTCCTCGGCCTGCGCCTGTTCTCGGCCTCGGTCGAGCAGCTGCACACCGGCTGCCGCTGGAGCGAAGGGCCGGTGTGGTTCGGCGACCTACGCAGCCTGCTGTGGAGCGACATCCCGAACAACCGCATCCTGCGCTGGGACGAGGCCTCGGGCACGGTGAGCGTGCTGCGCCAGCCGTCGAACTTCGCCAACGGCCTGGCGCGCGACCGCCGGGGGCGCCTGATCGCCTGCGAGCACCTGACGCGGCGCATCACGCGCACCGAGTACGACGGCTCGATCACCGTGCTGGCCGATCGCTGGCAGGGCAAGCGCCTGAACTCGCCCAATGACGTGGTGGTCGCGCACGACGGCGGCGTCTGGTTCACCGACCCGCTGTTCGGCATCGCCGGTCACTGGGAAGGCGAGCCGGCCGAGAGCGAAACGCCTTGGGCGGTCTACCGCATTCACCCGCAAAGCGGTGCACTCGAACGCAAGATCGACGACCTGGCCGCGCCGAACGGCCTGGCCTTCTCGCCCGACGAGAAGATCCTGTACGTCGTCGAGAGCCGCGCCACGCCGCACCGCAAGATCTGGCAGTACGACGTGGATGCCGAGGGTGGCCTCGCGAACAAGCGCCTGTATGTCGACGCGCAAGGCCCGGGTGCCTACGACGGCATCGCGGTCGACGTGAAGGGCAACGTCTGGTGCGGCTTCGGCAGCAACGGCGCGCCGGGCGTCGACCCGCTGGGCCTGGACGGCGTGCGGGTCTACAACCCCGAGGGCGTCGCGATCGGCCACATCCACCTGCCCGAACGATGCGCCAACCTGTGCTTCGGCGGCGCCCAGCGCAACCGCCTGTTCATGGCGGCGAGCCACTCGCTGTATGCCTTGTACGTAAACGTACAAGGCGCCGCCTGATCACAAGCCGACCATGACACGCAGCCGCGTGACTCGCGCGCGACCCTGCGACTCGGCTTCGATCGAATCGATCTCGCTGGCGTTCACGCCGATGTCGGCCAGCGTGCGGCGGTCGAGTTCACGCAGCGTGGGGTCGTTGCGTCCGAATCGATCGTGGGCCAGGTCCAGCAGGCGCTGGTGCCAGTGGCGGGCTGCGGGGACGATGCTCAGGGACATGGTGCTCTCCTATCAGTGCCGCGTGAGGTCGGCGCGGGGTTGCACCGCCGGCTGCGTGTAGTCGCGCCCGATCAGGCTGCGCGCGAACAGGTAGTTGCAGCGCGCTCGCTCGCTGAGCCCATCGAGGTTGACCCGGCCCTGCGCATCGCACGGGAAGGCGAGACCGCGCCCTTCCATGAAGAGCGAGCGGAAGCACAGTTCGAAGCCGGATTGCGGAGCGGTGGCGTTCATGCGGAACCTCCTGGGCGACACCGAGCCTGTGGCTCGACGGTCCCATTTCGCCAGGGACGCGTTGCGCCGCGGTTTCGCCAGCCGCGCACGCGGTTTCGCTTGAAACCGCCGGTGGCTCAACGCGCAGCCAGCGCCGGCAGCTTGGGCAGCAGCGCGATGCGCGAACGCGCCTCGTCGATCGGCAAGGACATCAGCGGCCAGAAGTCCCACTGGTGCGTCATGTCGACGCGGCACTGCGCGCCGCGGTGGATCGCCCACAGCACCTTGACCGGATCGAAGTGGCCGGTCTCGGGTGGCGCGTCGGGCGTGATCTTCACGCCGTGATGGAATTGCAGCAGCACGAACTGCACGAAGAAGAAGCCGTCATCGCGCCGGTTGCCGGCCTGGAAGCTGCCCTGCTGGATCTCTCCCTCGCCGGTGGCCGCATGGCCGGCCAGCACATGCGCCACGTCGTGGTAGGCCACCGGCGCCGGGATGCCCGCGGGCTCGCCCGGGAAGGTGAAGCCCACCGTCGTCATGTGCTTCCAGTACTCGCGCCCCAGCGTGCCCTCGGGCAGCAGGCCCAGGCGCTTGAAGCGCCAGGTCTGGTCTTTGTTGACGGTGAGCCTGAGGAACATCGCACCGGCGAAGCGCAGCACGCCCTGCACCCCCTCGGCCGCGTAGGCCTCTCCGAACAGCGAACGCAGCGCGCGCCCGAAGGCGCGCCGGCGCACGGTGCGCAGGCGGCCGCGACGCAACGCGTCGATGACCTGGATCACCGGATCGTGCGTGCGCAGCTGCAGCACCAGGTCCTGCAGGTAGGCGAAGGTATCGGGCGCCACCGGGCGCTCGAGCAGCACGGCCATCGCTGCCAGCTGTAGCAGTCGCTTGCGCGCATGCGCGTCGGCGATGCGCACCGCCGGCGCGGGCAGCGGCAGCGGGTCGTCCACCGGCAGCGCGAAACCGGTGATGCGCGCATAAGTGTCGAGGAAGCTGCGCTGGCGCGCGTCGAGCGGCCCCACGGTCGACAGCGCGGTGCGCAGCACGCGAAACACGGTGGGCAGCTCGTTGACGGGAAAGACGTCGATGTCCATGACAGGTCCTTTGGAACTCAACGGGAGAGGTAGGTGTTGAGCGCGCGCAGGTCGCCTTCGGCCAGCGCGCCCGCCAACGCGGCGAGGCGCACACGCCCGAGCAGGTAGTCGTGGCGCGCCTGCGCGAGCTCGAGCTGGGTCGTGAACAGGCGCTGCCGCACGTCGAGCACGTCGAGCTCGGTGCGCGTGCCCACGTCGCGGCCGAGCAGCGTGGCCTCGAGCGCGGTGGCGGCCGAGCGCGCCGACTGTTCGAGCGAAGCGACGCGCGACACCCCGGTCTTCACGGACAGGTAGGCGTCGTGCGACTGCAAGCGCGCATCGCGCTTGGCCGCCACCAGCTCCTGCTCGGCCTGGCCGCGCTTGGCGATCGACTCGCGCTCCTTCGACTGGATCGCGCCGCCGGCATACAGCGGTACGTTGAACTGCAGGCCCACGGCGGCGCTGCGTCGCCCGTCGGGTGCGGTCAGCGCCGAAAGGCCGCCGGACTGCCCCCTGTGGCTCACGCTGGCCACCAGGTCGAGCGTGGGCCGGCTCGACAGACGGTACTTGTCGATCTCGGCGCTGGCGATCGCCAACTCGTGCTGCTTGGACAGCACCCGCGTGTTGCCGGCCGCCGCCTGCGACTGCCAGGCCGCGGCGCTGTCGGGCTGTGGCGGCTGCGGTGCGAAGTCGGCGCGCAGCGCCGCCAGGCCCTCTGCCTTCGCGCCAGTCAGTTCTTCGAACTGGGCCTGGCGCAGCGCGAGCGTGCTCTGGGCCGATACCTCACGCGTGACCACGCTGTCGTAGCGCGCCTGCGCCTCCTGCAGGTCGGTGATGCGGCCACGGCCGACCTCGAAGCGCGCCTGCGCACGGTCGCGCTGCATCGCCAGCGCGGCCTTCTCGGCCCGTGCGACCCGCAGGCTCTCGTCGGCCAGCAGCACGTGGAAGTAGGCTTCGGCCACGCGCTGCATCAGATGCTGCTGCGCGTCGCGGTGGCGCAGCTCGGCCAGTTCGGTCTGCTGCTCGAGCTGCCGCTTGTCGGCGCGTGCCTTGGCGTCGAGGATCGGCTGCTTCATCTCGATCGCCAGTTCGTGCATGCGGCCGGAGCTGTTGGGCTCGATCACGCCGGCCAGCGCTGGCGGCAGGTCGGTGGACGACGAGCGGTCGGACAGATGCGTCAGGCTGGCTGCGAGCTGCACCTGCGGCCGCAACAGCGCACGGCCCTGCACCGCCTTCTCGCGCCCGGCACGCAGCGCCTCGGCCGCGGCGGCGATGGTCGGGTCGTGGGCGGCGGCCTGGGTGTAGGCGCCCATCAGGTCGAGCGCCCAGCCGGGAGCGGCGTGCAGCGCGAACGCGGCCGCCGCCAGTGCCTTGAGCACGGGGGTTCTGTTCATCGTGGAGTCCTTCAGGCCGCCGCAGGCGGCCGTTGCGCGCCGTACCAGCTCGCGTAGAGGGCTGGCAGGAAGATCAGCGTGAGCAGCGTCGCGACGAACAGGCCGCCCATGATGGCCCAGGCCATCGGGCCCCAGAACACCGAACCGGTGAGCGGGATCATCGCCAGGAGGGCCGCCAGCGCGGTCAGCACGATCGGGCGCAGGCGCCGCACGGCCGACTCGACGATCGCGGTCCAAAGCGGCGCGCCGCCCTGCACGTCGTGATCGATCTGCACTACCAGGATCACCGAGTTGCGGATGATCATGCCGGCCAGCGCGATCACGCCGAGCATCGCGACGAAGCCGAAGGGGATGCGGAAGAGGGCCATCACCAGCGACACGCCGATCAGGCCGAGCGGCGCGGTCAGCAGCACCAGGGCCATCTTCTTCATGTCCTGCAGCTGCAGCATCAGCAGCACCAGGATCGCAACGATTGCCAGCGGCATCACCGCCATGATCGAGGCCTGTGCCTTGGCGCTGGACTCCTGTGCGCCGCCGAGCTCGATGCCGTAGCCGAGCGGCAGCGTCGCCGCCAGCGCGTCGACCTGCGGCTTGACGGCACTCGTCACATCAGGCGCCTCGGCGCCCTCGACGTCGGCACGCACCGTCAGCGTGGGTACGCGGTTGCGCCGCCACAGCACGCTGTCCTCGCTGTCGAGCTCGAGCCGTGCCACTTGGGACACCGGCACGAACTTGCCGTTGCGCAGGTAGATCTTGGCGTCCTTCAGGTTATTGAGGTCGCTGCGCTCGGGTTCGACCAGGCGCGCCACCACGTCCAGGCCGTCGTCGCCCTCGCGGTACTGCGTGATCGTGGTGCCCGACAGCGAGCCCTGCAGTGCCGTCTGGATCTCGCGCGAACTGATGCCCAGCGCGCGCGCCTTGTCCTGGTCGACCTCGACCTTCAGGCGCTTCAGGCGCTCGCCCCAGTCCTGGTTGACGCGGCGGATGTGCGTGTTCTCGCGCAGGATCGTCGACACCTCGTCGGCCACCGCCTGCACCTTGGCGTTGTCCGGCCCGAAGACGCGGAACTGCACCGGGTAGCCGACCGGCGGCCCATTCTCGAGCCGGTTGACACGGCCACGCACGAACGGGAAGTCGTTCTCGAACAGCGCCTGGAGCTTGGCCAGCACGCGCTCGCGCGCTTCGCCACCCTGGGTCATGACCATCATCTCGCCCAGGTTCAGGTTGGGCGTCTGCACGTCCAGCGGCAGGTAGAAGCGCGGACTACCGCTGCCGACGTAGCTCGTCACCGCGACCACGTCGGAGTCGCCCTTGAGCCGGGCCTCCAGCGCCTGCACCTCGCGGTGGCTGGCTTCGAAGGTGGCGGCCTGCGGCATCCACAGGTCGACCATCAGCTCGGGCCGGTCGGAGGCCGGGAAGAACTGCTGCGGCACGACACGGAACAGCGCCACCGAGCCGATAAAGGCCGCGACGGTGACGCCGATCACGAGCTTGCGCTGCACCAGGCAGGCATCGACGAAACGGCGGAAGCGCGCGTAGAAGCCGCGGGCATACACCGCGTCCTCGTCGTGGCTCGCGTGGGGGTCTTCCTTCAGCAGCTTGAAGCCGATGTAGGGCGTGAAGATCACCGCGACGACCCAGGACAGCATCAGCGAGATGCCGACCACCTGGAACAGCGAGAATACATACTCGCCCGAGCCCGACTTGGCGAAGCCCACCGGCAGGAAGCCGGCAGCGGTGATCAGTGTGCCGGTCAGCATCGGGAACGCGGTCGCGGTGTAGGCGTAGGTCGCGGCGCGGAACTTGTCCCACCCCTGCTCGAGCTTCAGGGCCATCATCTCGACCGCGATGATCGCGTCGTCGACCAGCAGGCCGAGCGAGATGATCAGCGCGCCGAGCGAGATGCGCTGCAGCTCGATGCCGAGGAAGTACATCGCGAGGAAGGTCAGTGCCAGCACCAGCGGGATGCACAGCGCGACCACCAGGCCGGTGCGCAGGCCCAGCGAGAGGAAGCTGACCGCCAGCACGATGACCACCGCCTCGGCCAGGCTTCGCTTGAACTCGTTGACCGAGGCCTTGACCACCTTGGGCTGGTCGGACACGGCGTGGATCTGCACGCCCACCGGCAGGTTCTTCTGCACCTGCGCCACAGTGGCCGTGAGCTGTTCGCCGAGGCGGATCACGTCGCCGCCCTTGCGCATGCTGACCGCCAGGCCGAGCGCGGGTTCGCCGTTGAAGCGCATCTTCATCGTCGCCGGTTCGATCACGCCGCGCTTGACCTCGGCGATGTCGCCGAGACGGAAGCTGCGTTCGCCGGCACGGATGCCGATGTTGCGGATCGCCTCCACCGAGTCGAACTCGCCGCTGACCGCCAGCCGCACCTGCTCGGTGGTCGTCAGCACCGTGCCGGCGGCGGCCACGGTGTTGGTCGAGGCCAGTGTCGAATGGATCAGCTGCGGGTCGATGCCCAGCGACGCCAGCTTGGCGTTGCTGGCCTCGATGTAGATCTTCTCGTCCTGCGCGCCGACCAGCTCGACCTTGTTGACGTCGGCCACGCGCAGGAACTGGTTGCGCGCGGCGTCGGCGAACTCGCGCAGGTCGGCAGCGCCGAAACCGTCGCCGGTGATTGCATACAGGTTGCCGAAGGTGTCGCCGAATTCGTCATTGAAGAACGGGCCTTTCACCCCCTGCGGCAGGGTGTGCTGGATGTCCCCGAGCTTCTTGCGCACCTGGTACCAGACCTGCGGCACCGCAGCGGGCGCCGTGTCCTCGCGCAGCGAGATCGTGATCTGCGTGACGCCCGGCTTGGCGTAGCTGGTCATGTAGTCGATCTCTGCCACTTCCTGCAGCTTCTTCTCGAGCTTGTCGGTCACCTGCTCGGTCATCTGCTGCGCCGAACTGCCGGGCCAGTGCGCCTGCACCAGCATCGCCTTGACGGTGAACTCGGGGTCCTCCTTCTGGCCCAGGCGGGTGTAGGACAGCACGCCCGCCACCGACAGCAGCAGCAGCAGGAACAACACCATCTGCGGGTGCTTGAGCGCCCACTCGGACAGGTTGATCGACTTCATGGCTGATGCGCCTTGCTCGACTTGTTCGAGGCCAGCGCGAGCGGATCGGCCGGCTTGACCTTCTGCCCGGCGTAGAGCATGTGCACGCCGGCGGTGACCACCGTCTCGCCGCCGGCCAGGCCACTGGCGATCAGCACGCTGTCGTCCTGCGCGCTGCCGAGCGTGACGGCGCGCGCGGCCACCTGCGAAGTCTTGGCGTCGATCACCCACACCTGCGGCTGCCCGCCCCGGTCGTGGATCGCGGTCAGCGGCAGGCGGATCGCCGACTGCCCGTCGACGTCGGCCGCGAACACCGACGCCGTCATGCCGAGCATCAGTGCGGCGTCGGCGTCCTTGACCGTGATGCGCGCGGCGTAGGTGCGCGTGACGCTGTCGGTGTCGGGTGCCAGCTCGCGCAGCATGCCGGCATAGACCTTGCCGCGCCGCGCCCAGGCCGAGACCTGCAGCGACTTGGCGCGTCGCAGCTCGTCGACGCGCGACTCGGGAATGCTGATCAGCACCTCGCGCTCGCCGTCGGCGGCCACGGTCACGACGGCCTGGCCGGGCGACACCACCTGGCCCGCCTCGGCGCCGATCGCGGTGACAACGCCGTCGCGGTCGGCCACCAGCGTGGTGTAGCCGCGCTGGTTGACTTTGATCGACTGCTGCGCCAGCGCAGCCTTCAACTGCGACTCGGACTGCTGCAGCGCCAGTCGCTGCTGGTCCAGCTCGGCCTGCGACGCGAACTGGCGCGCCAGCAACTGCTCGGTGCGCTGCAGGTCGACGCGGTTCTGCGCCACGCGGCTCCTTGCAGCTTCGACATCGGCCACCGCGGCCACCAGGTGCAGCGACTCCTGCGCCGGGTCCAGGCGCATCAGCACCTGGCCGCGCTTGACGCGGCTGCCTACGTCGACCAGGCGCGCGACGACGCGGCCCGAGGTCTCGAAGCCGAGCTTGCTCTCTTGGCGCGCGCGTACCTCGCCCGAATAGCTGGCACCGACCGTGCCGCGGCTCTCGCCGACGACCAGGCTGCGCACCGGGCGGATGTCCTCGTTGGCCGGCTTCGGCGCGGGCCCACAGGCCGTGGCGAGCAGGCTGGCACCCAGCAGGACGCCCAGGGTGAAACGTGGCATGGGGGCCTCCTACTTGACGACGTAGCCGCGCGCTTCGAGGCAGGCCGCGAAGCCGCGATCGAAGGTCGAGCGCTGCTGTGCGCGCGCCTGCTGCTGTTGGGCAAGCTGGGCCTGTTGCTGTGCCAGCTGCTGTTGCTGCTGCGCCTGCGCACCCTGCTGCTGTTGCTGCTGCTTCATGCGCTCGCGCATCGCCGCGCCGAGCACGCCGACGGCGGCGCCCTTGCCGGCGTCGCGGTCGGCCAGCTCGGCCACCGCGGCGCCGCCGGCCGC
>JALHQP010000028.1 GCA_022841885.1 Aquincola sp.
GCTGGCGCGCCGCCTGCGCGCGGCCGGCGCCGCGCTGGCCGCGGCCAATGCCAAGGACATCGAAGCCGCCCAGGCCGCGGGCCTGGCCGCACCGATGGTCGACCGGCTCAAGCTCACGCCGGCCGTGATCGAGACCGTGGCCCAGGGTTGCGAGCAACTGGCCGCGATGCCCGACCCGGTCGGCGAAATCACCGAACTGAAGCGCCGGCCGAGCGGCATTAACGTCGGCCGCATGCGCGTGCCGCTGGGCGTGTTCGGCATGATCTACGAGAGCCGGCCCAATGTGACGATCGAGGCGGCGTCGCTGGCCATCAAGAGCGGCAACGCGGCGATCCTGCGCGGCGGCTCCGAGGCCTTGCACTCCAACCTGGCGCTCGCGCGCGAGGTGCAGGCCGCACTGGTCGAGGCCGGCTTGCCGGCCGACGCGGTGCAGCTGATCGAAACCACCGACCGCGAGGCGGTCGGCAAGCTGATCACGATGCCCGAGTCGGTGGACGTGATCATCCCGCGCGGCGGCAAGGGCCTGATCGAGCGCATCAGCCGCGAGGCCAAGGTGCCGGTGATCAAGCACCTGGACGGCAACTGCCATGTCTATGTCGACGCCGAGGTCGACCTCGAGATGGCGCTCAAGGTGACCGACAACGCGAAGATGCAGAAGGTCAGCCCCTGCAATGCCGCCGAGTCGCTGCTGGTGCACGAGGCGCAGGCCGCCGCCTTCCTGCCGCGCCTGGGTGCGGTGTTCGCCGCCAAGGGCGTCGAATTGCGCTGCGACCCGAAGGCCAAGGCGATCCTCGCCGCGGTGCCCGGCGCCAAGGTGGTCGACGCCACCGAAGCCGACTGGTCCGAGGAGTACCTGGCCGCGATCCTCAGTGTGAAGGTCGTGGCCTCGCTGTCCGAGGCGATGGACCACATCGAGCGCTACGGCTCGCACCACACCGACGCGATCCTGACCTCGAACCATGCCAACGCGATGCGCTTCCTGCGCGAGGTGGATTCGGCCAGCGTGATGGTCAACGCCAGCACGCGTTTTGCCGACGGTTTCGAGTTCGGCCTCGGCGCCGAGATCGGCATCTCCACCGACAAGTTCCACGCGCGCGGGCCGGTCGGCCTCGAAGGCCTGACCTCGCTGAAGTGGATCGTGCTTGGCCACGGTGAAGTGCGCACCTGATGCAGGTCGGCGTCCTCGTCTTCACCGCCGCCGAGGAGCTGGACCTCGCCGGCCCGTGGGAGATGCTCGGCATGCGCAGCCTGATGGCGGCCAAGCCCTCGCCGGTGCTGGTGGCGCAGAAGGTCGAACCGGTGCGTTGCGCCAAGGGCCTCACGCTGCTGCCGCACCACAGCTTCGACGACTGCCCGCCGCTGGACGTGCTGGTGGTGCCGGGCGGCCAGGGCACGCGGCGCGAGGTCGACAACGAGGCGTTGATCGGGTTCATCGCCGACCGCGCAGGCTCGGCCAAGGCCGTGCTGTCGGTGTGCACCGGCGCCTTCCTGCTGCACAAGGCGGGCCTGCTCGCCGGCCGCCGCGCGACCACGCACTGGGCTTCGCTCGACCGGCTGCGCGCCTTCGGTGACGTCACCGTGGTCGAGGAGCGCTACGTGGTCGACGGTCCGATCTGGACTTCTGCCGGCGTGTCGGCGGGCCTGGACATGGCGCTCGAGTTCATCGCGCGCACCGATGGCCCGGCGGTGGCCGGCAAGGTGCAGCTCGTCGCCGAGTACTACCCGGATGGCCATCGCCATGGTGGTGCCGCCGCGCACGCGCGGGCGCCGGACTATGCGCACGTGGTGCCCCGGCCCCGCTGACCCGATGACGGCGACCTTCGATCCGCGCACCGCGCTCGTGCTGTTCTCCGGCGGCCAGGACTCGGCCACCTGCCTGGCCTGGGCGCTGCAGCGCTTCACGCACGTCGAGACCGTGGCCTTCGACTATGGCCAGCGCCACCGCATCGAGCTCGACTGCCGCCTGGCGGTGCTGCGTGAACTGCGCGCCGCCTTCCCGGCCTGGGGTGCGCGCCTGGGTGACGACCACCTGATCGATCTGTCGCTGCTGAAGGCGCTCGGCGACTCGGCGCTGACCAGCGAGCGGGCGATCGAGATGCAGGCCAACGGCCTGCCCAATACCTTCGTGCCGGGCCGCAACCTGATGTTCTTCACTGCCGCCGCCGCGCTGGCCACGCGGCGCGGCGCCTCGGTGCTGGTGGGCGGCATGTGCGAGACCGACTACTCGGGCTACCCGGACTGCCGCGACAACACGCTCAAGGCGCTGCAGGTCGCACTCTCGCTCGGCCTGGCGATGCCGATGACGGTAGAGACGCCGCTGATGTTCCTCGACAAGGCGCAGACCTGGGCCCTGGCGCAGCAGCTCGGCGGCGAGACGCTGGTCGAGCTGCTGACCGAGCACACGCACACCTGCTACCTCGGCGAGCGCGGCCAGCGCTTCACTTGGGGTTATGGCTGCGGCCATTGCCCGGCCTGCACGCTGCGCGCGAGGGGTCATGCGCGCTGGCTGCAGGCCCGCGCCGGCTGAGACCGCATGGACAGCGCACAGATCGCTTGGCTCGTCGGCGCCATCGTGCTGGCGCTGTGGATCTTCGGTGCCTACAACCGCGTGGTCGCGCTGCGCGGCGCCATCGTCGCCGCATGGCAGCAGGTGGAGGAGGCGATCCAGCGCCGCGAGCGCCTGGTGGCGCCGCTGGCGCTGCGCCTGCGCGACAGCCTGCCCGATGGCCATGGTGTGCTCGACGCCGTGGTGGCCTCACTGGCGCAGTGCCAGGCCGACGTGGCCACGGTGGCTCGGCGCCCGCTGGCGCACACCGACGCCATCGCCTCGCTGGCGACGCACGAAGCCGCGCTCGGCGACGCGCTGGCCGACATGCACCGTGCGATCGAGCGCCGGCCTGCGCTGCGCGACGACGCGCCGCTGGCCGCCGCGCGCGCCGAGATCGACGCCGCGGTCACGCGTGTCACCGCCACCCGCCAGTGGTTCAACGACGCGGCCACGGCCTACGACAGCGCGATCGCGCAGCTGCCGACGCGCGTGCTGATGCCGCTGTTCGGCTTTCGTCGTATCGGCCGGCTCTGATGCCGTTCGAACGCCTCTGTGCTGCTGGATTCCCCGGGGGCCCTGCGCTGGGTGCGACAGTACAGTGAGTCTGACGCCACGCGGCTGGAAGGCGTGGCCCCCCAGGAGACACTGCGATGCGAATGACCGTTCCCCTGCGGCCCCTGCTGGCCGCGTCCTTTGCCGCGGCCCTTGCCCTGCCGGCCTTTGCGCAGGACGCCAAGGCGCTGCACCTGCGCGCGCTGGCCGCCACCTGCGCCAACTGCCATGGCACGCAGGGGCGTGCGGTCGACGCGGCCTCGGTACCGGGCCTGGCGGGCATGCCGGCGAGCTACATCGTCGACCAGATGAAGGCTTTCAAGGCTGGCACGCGCCCGGCCACCGTGATGCACCAGCTGGCCAAGGGCTACAGCGACGCGCAGATCGAAGCCATCGCCGGCTACTTTGCGGCGCAGAAGAAGTGAAGGAGCGGACCATGACGACGATGCAACGACGCGAATGGCTGCTCGGCAGCGCGGGGCTGCTGGCCCTGGGAGGGTGTGCGACCGGCGCTGGCGTGCCGTCCAAGGCGCGCGTGCTGGTCGTGGGCGGCGGCTACGGCGGGGCCACCGCCGCGAAGTACGTGCGCCTTTTCTCCGACCAGAAGATCGACGTGGTGCTGGTCGAGCCCGGCGACGCCTTCGTCTCATGCCCGATCAGCAACCTGGTGCTCGGCGGCCACAAGTCGATGGCCGACGTGACGACGAGCTACGCCAACCTGGCGAGGAACCACGGCGTGCGCATCGTCAAGGACATGGTCGCGTCGATCGACCCGGCGAAGAAGACGGCCACGCTCGCCTCCGGCCCGGTGATCGCCTACGACAAGCTGGTGCTGTCGCCCGGCGTCGAGCTGATGTTCGACAGCGTGCAGGGCCTGCGCGCGGCGCAGGCCTCGGGCCAGATCCTGCAGGCCTGGAAGGCCGGGCCCGAAACCGTGGCGTTGCGGCGCCAGCTCGAGGCGATGCGCGACGGCGGCACCTATGTGCTGACGGTGCCCGAGCAGCCCTACCGCTGCCCGCCGGGGCCCTACGAGCGCGCCTGCCAGGTGGCAAGCTACTTCAAGGCCGCCAAGCCGCGCAGCAAGGTGCTGATCCTCGACGCCAACCCCGATGTCACGAGCAAGGGGCCGCTGTTCAAGAAGGTGTGGGCCGAGCAATACCCGGGCATGGTCGAGTTCCGCGGCCAGCACAAGGTGACGGCCGTCGACGCGCGCAGCAACACGGTCAAGTTCGAGGTGCAGGAGGACGTCAAGGCCGACGTGCTGAACGTGCTGCCGCCGATGCGCGCCGGCGCGGTGGCGGTGCAGGCCGGCCTGGCCAACGCCAACGCGCGCTGGTGCCACGTGAACTGGCTCAACTTCGAGAGCACTGCGGCCAAGGACGTGCATGTGCTCGGCGACTCGATCCAGCTCGCCGCGGGCATGCCCAAGAGCGGGCACATGGCCAACAGCCACGCCAAGGTGGCCGCGGCAGCCATCGTCGCCGAACTCGCCGGTTGGGAAGTGAACCCGGCGCCGATGCTGACCAACACCTGCTACAGCTTCACCGACGGCAAGAACGTCATCCACGTCGCCAGCGTGCACGAGTACGTGGCGGCGGAGAAGACCTTCAAGACCGTCGCCGGCTCGGGCGGCGTGTCGACCGGGCCGACGGAGATCGAGGGCAACTACGCGTGGAACTGGGCGCGCACGATCTGGGCGGATGCACTGGCGTAGGCCAGTGCATCCGCCTTCGGCTGAACCTCCTGCTCCCCCGAGCCCCCTCCGGGAGGGGGCTCCAGCGTGAACGAACCAAGGATCGTCATCTGGGGACCGCACTTGTCGCGGGCCGCTGTTGTCCTCGTGGTGCTGGCCGCCGCGGTGCTTGGCTGGGGCGCATGGCGCGCGCACACGCATGCGTCGGTGTGGCTCAACGTCAACGACCACTCCGGCCGCACGCCCAACCGGCTGTGGTCCAGCGTCACCGAGGGCCGCGTCGCGTTTCGCGATCCGTCGGGACGCCTGCTGGCCGAAGCGGCCCTCGAGCCGCAGCAAGGCGTGCCGCGCTGGACCGGACCCGAGGGCGAGGCGGTCGACTGCCGGCCGCAACTGGACAGTGACGCCTGGCGAAGCTGCTTCGAGCGCCAGTCGCGCTGGACGGCACGCTGGGCGCCGCGGGTGCACGATGCGCGCGTGACCATCGGCGGCTGCATCGTCGACCGCGTACCGGTGCAGCGGCGCAGCTCGACCGACTGGTGGCTATGGTGGGTACCGCTGCCCCACGTGGGCGGAACGCCGAGCGGCTACCACACGCTCGAACTGCACCTCGACAGCGCGCGTTGCGCGCCGGCTACTGTCCCATGATGGCCGCGGTGGCGACCAACTCCTCGAACAGCGCCACCGACGCCTTGCCGCTCACGGCATAGGGGTCCAGTCGCGCCGACTCGGAGTACTTGAGCAGCAGCGCCGGGTTCAGGCGCTGCATGCTCACCTGGCCCATCGACCAGCCGGCGAAGCGGCGCTCGTCGATCTCGGTGTAGTGCAGCAGGACAGGGTCAGTGTGGCGTGTGTCGGCCAGGATGCGTCGGTACAGTCCGTTGACCGCCTCGCGCCCGCCTTCGAGCACCTGAATGAAGATGCGCTCGGTGCTGCACAGGCACAGCGCGCCGGTCACGCCGCTCTTCGTGTTGTTGGCCTTGCTCTGCTTCAGGATCGCGAGCAGCTCTTCCTGGTCGACCGCGGGCACGGCGCGGCTGGCGTACATGAGGCGCACGAGCATGATGTTCAGTTCCCGTTCTTCTTGCTCAGCAGCGAGAGGAATTCGCGCCGCAGGTTCGCGTCCTTGAGGAACGCGCCGCGCATCACCGAGTTGGTCATCGCGCTCTCGTCGTCCTTGACACCGCGCCAGTGCATGCAGAAGTGGTCGGCCTCCATCACGATGGCCAGGCCGTCGGGCTTGACGCGCTGCTGCAGTTCGTCGGCCAGCATGATCACGGCCTCTTCCTGGATCTGCGGCCGGCTCATGATCCAGTCGCAGATGCGCGCGTACTTGGACAGGCCGATCAGGTTCGAGAACTCGTTGGGCATGATGCCGATCCACACCTTGCCCAGGATCGGGCACAGGTGGTGCGAGCAGGCACTGCGCACCTTGATCGGGCCGACGATCATCAGCTCGTTCAGGCGCGAGGCGTTGGGGAACTCGGTCACCGACGGTGCGGCGCGGTAGCGGCCGGCAAACACCTCGTCGATGAACATCTTGGCCACGCGCTTGGCGGTGTCGTTGGTGTTGTGGTCGTTCTCGGTGTCGATCACCAGCGCGGCCAGCACCTCGCGCATCTTGGCCTGCACCTCGGCTTTCAGTTCGTCGAGCTCGCCGTCCTTCACGAAAGCCGCGATGTTGTCGTTGGCGTGGAAGCGGCAGTCGGCGCCGACCAGCCGGTAGCGGATGCGCTCGGACGCCGACAGCTTGGCGAGGTCGTCCTCGTTGCGGAAGATGGGCATGCTGGTCTGGGTCATCGGTCGAACGTCCGCCGAGGGTGGGTTGCCGATTGTGCCGGGCGGCAGCGCTTCGTGCTGACTTCGTGCTTAGACTGGTTGCGTGACCGCCGCCCCAACGCCACCCATCGCCCTGGCCCACCTGCTCAACCATGCCGCCGACATGGTTCAGGGCGTGCTCGCCGGCCGCTCGCTGACCGACCTGCTCGGTGGCGTGCCTTCTGCGGCGCGGCCCGGCACGCAGGCCCTGGCCTTCGAGGCGCTGCGCCGCCTCGGCGGCGCGCAGTCGGTGCGTGCCATCGTCGCGCCGAAGGCGCCGCCGCGCGAGGTGGAGGCCTTGCTGGTCACCGCGCTGGCCCTGCTGTGGCCGCCCGCGCCCGGCGAACGCGCGCTGTACCCGGACCACACGCTGGTGGACCAGGCCGTGCATGCGGCGCGGCGCCGTGTCGGCGCGGCGGCGGGCTTCATCAACGCCGTGCTGCGCCGTTTCGTGCGCGAGCGCGCCGAACTGGTGGACGCCGCGCAGCGCCAGCCCGTCGGTGCCTTCAACCATCCGCTGTGGTGGGTCGAACGCCTGAAGCGCGACTGGCCGACGCAGTGGCAGGCGCTGCTCGTGGAGGCGAACCGGCATCCGCCGATGGCCTTGCGGGTCAACGCACGCCGGAGCACGGCCGAGACCTACGTGCAGCGCCTCGCCGCCCAAGGCCTGGCGGCGCAGGCGGTCGGCACTCACGCCGTGGTGCTGGCCGAGCCGCGGCCGGTGACGGCCTTGCCCGGCTTTGCCGAGGGCGATGTCTCGGTGCAGGACCTGGCGGCGCAGCGCGCCGCGCCGCTGCTGGTGGGCGAGGGCGACAACCGCCTGAGCGCCGGCGCGCGCGTGCTCGACGCCTGCGCCGCGCCCGGCGGCAAGACCGCCCACCTGCTCGAACTCGGCGACTTCGAGGTGCTGGCGCTGGACAGCGATGCGCAGCGCCTGGTGCGCGTGCAGGACACGCTGTCGCGCCTGCACCTGAAGGCCACGCTGCGTGCCGCCGACGCGCGCCAGAGCGCCACGTGGTGGGATGGCCGGCCGTTCGATGCGATCCTGCTCGACGCGCCCTGCAGCGCTTCGGGCATCGTGCGCCGCCACCCGGACATCCGGTGGCTGCGCCGCGCCGACGACATCACCGCGCTGGGGCGGGTGCAGGCCGAGTTGCTCGACGCGCTGTGGCCGCTGCTCGCGCCGGGGGGCCGCCTGCTGTACGCCACCTGCTCGGTGTTCCAGGCCGAGGGGCAGGTGCAGATCGACGCTTTTTTGCAACGACTTTCCCCCGCCGCGGTCCGCCGGGACCCCGCCTCGCCGGGCCACCTGCTGGGCCTGCCGGACAATGGCCCGACAGGGCCGCGGCCGTCGGGCGACGGCTTCTACTACGCCCTGTTGCACAAAGAACCGCCTCGCTGAACGAGTCAGCTCCCATGTTCCCCGTCGTCGCGGCACGCCAGGCCACCGGGCTCCGCGCAGGGCGGGGGCTCCGGGGCGCCGCCCTGCTCGCCGCCCTGCTGCTCGGCGGCTGGCTGGCGCTGTGGGCGCCGGCCGCGATGGCCCAGGGCGTGGAAGTGCTGGGGCTCAGCGCCCACCGCGACGCCGATGCAGTCGAGCTCGACTACCAGTTGCGCGTGAGCCTGCCGCGCCCGGTGGAGGAGGCCGCACTGCGCGGCGTCCCGCTGTACTTCACCGTCACGGCCACGCTGTGGAAGCCGCGCTGGTACTGGCGCGACGACCGCATCGCCCGGGCGCGCCGCGAGTGGCGCCTGACCTACCAGCCGCTCACCTCGAGCTGGCGCGTCAGCCAGGGCGGCCTGGGCCAGAGCCATGCCAGCCTGGCGGAGGCGCTGTCGATCATGCAGCGCAGCAGCGGCTGGCGCATCGCCGACGCCGCGCAGGCCGAGCCCGACGGGCGCCACTACATCGAGTTCGACTGGAAGCTCGACACCTCGCAGCTGCCGCGGCCGCTGCAGATCGGCCTCACCGGCGTGGGCAGCGGCGGCGACTGGAACCTCGGCGTCGAGCGCAACGTCCGGGTCGAGATCCGGCCCGACGCCAAGGCGGACGCCAAGACCGATCCGAAGGCCGAAGCCAAACCCGAACCGCGGGCCGACGCCAAATGACCAAGTCCACCCGCTGGGGCTGGGTGGTGGCCGCGGTGGCCTTCCTCGGCGTGGCCCTGGTGCTGCTGTTCGTGCTCTCGCTCACCGGCGACAGCAGCAGCTTCGTCGAGCGCCACGTGGCCTGGCTGCTCTGGCTCAACCTCGCGGTGGCGGTGCTGCTGCTGATCGTGATCCTGCTCGCCGCCGTGCGCCTGGTGGTGCGCAAGCGGCGCGGCAAGTTCGGCACCAACCTGCTGATCAAGCTGGCCGGCATCTTCGCGCTGGTGGGGGTGCTGCCGGGCGTGCTGATCTACACCGTCAGCGTGCAGTTCGTGTCGCGCAGCATCGAGGTCTGGTTCGACGCCCGGGTGCAGGGTGCGCTCGACGCCGGCATCGACCTCGGGCGCGGCACGCTCGACGCGCTGGTGACCGATCTCGGCGCCAAGACACGCGTGGCCGCCGAACGCCTGGGCGAGTCGCGCGCGCTGCCCGCGCCGCTCGCCTTCGAGCGCCTGCGCGAGCAGCTGTCGGCCCAGGAGGTAGCGCTGGTCAGCGGCAGCGGCCAGGTGCTGGTCACCGCCAGCCGCAGCGGCCTCTCGATCGCGCCCGAGCGGCCGAGCGCGGCCATGCTGCGCGAGGCGCGCAGCCAGCGCGTCGTGACGCAGATCGAAGGCCTGGATGAGGAGTCCACCGCCACCGCGGTGGCGCGCGCGCGCGTCAAGGCACTGGCGCGCCTGCCGGCAGCCGACGTGGCCTTCGGCAGCGAGGACCGTTACCTGCTCGTGGTGCAGCCGATTCCCGCTGCCGTGGCGAGCAATGCGTTGGCGGTGCAGAGCGCCTACCGCGAGTACCAGCAGCGCGCGCTCGCGCGCGACGGCCTGCGCCGCATGTACCTGGGCACGCTGACGCTGGCGCTGATCCTCGCGGTGTTCGGCGCCGTGCTGCTGGCCGCGGTGCTGGGCACCCAGCTCGCGCGCCCGCTGCTGCTGCTGGCCGAGGGCGTGAAGCAGGTCGCGGCGGGAGACCTGGGGGCCAAACCGGTGTCTGCGTCGCGCGACGAGATCGGGGGCCTGACGCGCAGCTTTGCCCAGATGACCGAGCAGCTCGGCCACGCGCGCGAGCAGGTGCAGCGCGGCGTGACCGAGCTCGAGAGCGCGCGCACCCACCTGCAGACCATCCTCGACAGCCTGACCGCCGGTGTGATCGTGTTCGACGCCGAGCGCCGCATCGATACCGTGAACCCGGGTGCGACGCGCATCCTGAAGCTGCCGCTGTCGGTCTACCGCGGGCGTGAACTCGGCGAGGTACCGGGGCTGGAGGCCTTTGCCGACGCTGTGTGGCAGCGCTTCGAGCTGCACACCGCCAGCCCCGAGGCCGGCGAGCGCGACCATTGGCAGGACGCGTTCGAGCTGCCGGCGCCCGGTTCCACCGCCACCGCGCGCGCCACCGACGCCGACACACTGAGCCTGCTGCTGCGCGGCGCGGCGCTGCCCGAGGACGCGCGCCTGCTCGTTTTCGACGACATCACCGAGGTGGTCTCGGCGCAGCGCCAGGCCGCCTGGAGCGAGGTGGCGCGCCGCCTGGCGCACGAGATCAAGAACCCGCTGACACCGATCCAGCTCTCGGCCGAGCGGCTGCAGCACAAGCTCGAGGCCAAGCTCGGCGGCGACGACGCTGTCCTGCTGCAGCGCTCGGTGGCCACCATCGTGGCCCAGGTCGACGCGATGAAGAACCTGGTCAACGAGTTCCGCGACTACGCCCGCCTGCCGGCCGCCAAGCTGGCGCCGCTGGACCTCAACGCGCTGGTCGCCGAGGTGCTGGCGCTGTACGGCGAGGCCAGCGACCGCGGCCGCCTCGTTGCGCATTGCGCCGCCGGCTTGCCGCCCATCCAGGGCGACGCGGCCCAACTGCGCCAGGTGGTGCACAACCTGGTGCAGAACGCGCTCGACGCGGTGGCCGAGCGCGCCGACGGCCGCGTGCAGGTGAGCACCGAGCTGCTGCGCGGCGACCATGGCGCCCACCGCGCGGTGCGCCTGGTGGTGCAGGACAACGGCCCGGGCTTTGCCGACAAGGTGCTCAAGCGCGCGTTCGAGCCCTACGTCACCACCAAGCCCAAGGGCACCGGCCTGGGCCTGGCGGTGGTGAAGAAGATCGCCGACGAGCACGGCGCGCGCGTGCGGGTGGGCAACCTGGCGCCCGAGAACGGCGCCGCCGAGGGGGCGCCGCCGAGGGGGGCGCGGGTGTCGCTATCATTTGGCCTCCTTGCCGACGCGCCACCGACCCCGCGAAACGTAGACCGTTCCCTCGCCTGAAGCGAGCCGGAACCGCCAACCCCTCTCAATGGCCACCATCCTCGTAGTCGACGACGAAGTCGGGATCCGCGCGCTGCTGTCCGAGATCCTCACCGACGAGGGCCACTCGATCGAGATGGCCGAGAACGCCGCCCAGGCGCGCGCGGTGCGCGAGCGCCTGCGGCCCGACTTGGTGCTGCTGGACATCTGGATGCCCGACGTCGACGGCATCAGCCTGCTCAAGGAGTGGGGCGCCACCGGGGCGCTGAACATGCCGGTCATCATGATGAGCGGCCACGGCACGATCGACACCGCGGTGGAGGCCACCAAGTTCGGCGCCATGGCCTTCCTGGAGAAGCCGATCACGCTGCAGAAGCTGCTGCGCGCGGTGGACCAGGCGCTGGTCAAGCCGGCGTCGCCCGCGGCCGCGCGCCCCGGTGCGGCCGCGTCGTTGCCGGGGCTGATGCCGCCGCTCGGCGGCGCGATGCCGCTGGCCAGCGGCTTGCGCCACGACTTCGGCGCGGCCGATGCCGTGCATTCGCACGGTGTCGCAGCGCCCAGCGGCCCGCAGGGCGTGCAGAGCTTCGAGCTCGACCGACCGCTGCGCGAGGCGCGCGATGCCTTCGAGAAGAGTTATTTCGAGTTCCACCTCGCGAAGGAAAACGGCTCGATGACGCGCGTGGCCGAGAAGACCGGCCTGGAGCGCACCCACCTGTACCGCAAGCTCAAGCAGCTCGGTGTCGACCTTATGCGCAACAAGCGCGGCGGGCTCTAGCGCCCCCGTATAATCCCGCCCTCTTCAGGCCAAGTAGCTCAGTTGGTAGAGCAGCGGATTGAAAATCCGCGTGTCGGTGGTTCGATTCCGCCCTTGGCCACCACATCCTCGACGGCCCCTCCTGCCTGCGCACGAGGGGTCGTTTGCTTGGGGCCTGCGTAAGATGCGCCTGCCATGAACATCCTGATCCTCGGCGCCGGTCGTGTGGGTGAGAGCGTCGCCGAGAGCCTGGCCTCGGAACAGAACGACATCACGGTCATCGACGTCGACCCGGCGCGCCTGGCGGCGCTGCAGGACCGGCTCGACCTCAAGGGGGTGGCCGGCAACGGCATCCAGCCCTCGGTGCTGCGCGACGCCGGCATCGAGGACGCCGACCTGTTCATCGCCTGCGCGCCGATGGACGAGACCAACCTCGTGGCCTGCAAGGTGGCGCGTCATCTGTTCAACGTGCCGACGACCATCGCGCGCATCCGCAGCCCCGAGTTCCAGGACGACTCGGCGCTGACGACAGACCGTGCCGGCTTTGCGGTCGACGAGGTGATCTGCCCCGAAGAGTCGGTGACGCGCACGATCCGCAAGCTCATCGAGTACCCGGAGGCGCTGCAGGTGCTCGAGTTCGCCGACGGCCTGCTCAGCCTGGTGGCGGTGCGCGCCGTGGCGGGCGGGCCGCTGGTGCAGCACAGCCTGGCCGAGATCCCGCAGCTGGTACCCGGTGCCGACATGCGCATCGTGGCCATCTACCGCCAGGACAAGCCGCTCGCCGAGATCACCGGCAGCACCCGCGTCGAGCCCGGCGACGAGGTCTTCGTGCTCGCGGCCACCGAGCGCCTGCGCGGCGTGCTCGGCGCGCTGCGCAAGATGGACCGGCCGGTCAAGCGCATCATGATCGCCGGCGGCGGCAAGGTTGGCCTGCGCCTGGCGCGCCAGCTGCGCGGCGAGCTGCAGATCAAGATCCTCGAGACCAGCCGCACGCGCTGCGACTACCTGGCCACCCAGCTGCCCGCGGACGTGCTGATCCTCAACGGCGACTCGACCGACGAGGAGCTGATGGGCGACGAGAACGTGCAGGACATGGACCTGTTCCTCGCGCTGACCAGCGACGACGAGGACAACATCATGGCCTGCCTGCTGGCCAAGCGCATGGGCGCGCGGCGCGTGCTGGCGCTGATCAATCGCAGGGCCTATGCGGACCTGGTGCAGGGCACCACGATCGACATCGCGATGTCTCCGGCGCATGCGGTGATCGGCGAACTGCTGGCCTATGTGCGGCGCGGCGACATCGAGGCCGTGCATTCGCTGCGCCGCGGCGCGGCCGAGGCACTCGAGGCCGTGGTGCGCGGCGACCGCGGCTCGTGCCGCATGGCCGGCCGGCGCATCGAGGAGATCGCGCTGCCGCGCGGGGCGCAGATCGGCGCCATCGTGCGCGGCCTGGTCACGCAACGCGACGAAGACGCGCTGGCACTGGGCGACAAGCGCGGCGATGCCGCGCCCGAAGTCATCATCGCCCACCACGACACGGTGATCCAGCCCGGTGACCGCGTGATCGTGTTCATGCCCAGCAAGAAGCAGGTGCGCGAGGTGGAAAAGCTGTTCCAGGTGGCAGCGACCTTCTTCTGACCTCTGCCGCATGACGAGCCTGCTGCCGCTGCTGCCCATCCTGGGCTTCGTGATCTCGCTGTTGGCGCTGGCCATGCTGGTGCCGCTGGCCTTCGCGTTCGTCGGTGGCGACGCGGCGCTGCTGGCCTACGACGGCGCCATCGGCATCACGCTCGGCTGCGGCCTGGCCCTGTGGTGGTTCACGCGCCGCTACAAGCGCGAGCTGCAACCGCGCGACGGCTTCCTGCTCGTGACGCTGATCTGGACCGTGCTGCCGCTGTTCGCGATGCTGCCACTGCTGTTCGCGCTGCCCGGGCTGTCGGTGACCGACGCCTACTTCGAGGCCATGTCGGGTCTGACGGCCAGCGGGGGCACCGTGCTGACCGGGCTCGACCACCTGCCGCTGTCGATCAACGTCTGGCGTTGCTTTCTGCAGTTGATCGGCGGCCTGGGCGTCGTGGTGCTGGCGGTGGCCATCCTGCCGCTGCTGGGCGTCGGGGCGGCCCAGCTGTTCAAGGCCGAGATCCCGGGCCCGATGAAGGAGGCCAAGCTCACGCCGCGCATCGCCGAGACGGCGCGCGGCCTGTGGGTCGTCTACCTCGGCCTGTCGCTGCTGTGCCTGCTGGCCTACCGGGCGGCCGGCATGGGCTGGGCCGACGCCTTCATGCACATGTGCAGCACCATGGGGCTGGGCGGCTTCTCGCCCTACGACGCGAGCATCGGCCACTTCCGTTCGCAGGCGATCGAGGCGGTGGCGATCGTGTTCATGGTGCTGGCCGGCATCAACTTCGCGCGCTACTTCGTGGTCTGGCGCACGCGCTCGCTGGCGCCGCTGTGGCGCGACGTGGAGGCACGCGCCTTCGTGCTCGCGCTGGTAGGCACCACGATGCTGATTGCGCTGTACCTGCTGGCGCATGGCCAGTACGCCAGCTTCGGCGAGGCGCTGCGGCACACGGCCTTCCATGTCGTCTCGCTGGCCACCACGACGGGCTACGCGTCGACCGACTACGCGCAGTGGCCGACCTTCGCGCCGATGATGATGATCCTGCTCGGCTGCTTCGCGGGCTGCGCCGGCTCGGCGGCCGGCGGCGTGAAAATGGTGCGCATGCTGCTGCTGGCCAAGCAGGCCTACCGCGAGCTGGTGCGCATCATCCATCCGCGCGCGGTGCTGCCGGTCAAGCTCGGCGGCAGCGAGGTGTCGCAGCCGGTCATCGCGTCGATCATCGCCTTCATGATGGTCTACGGCGCCACGCTGGCCGGGCTGACGCTGGTGATGCTGTTCTCGGGCCTGGAGCCGATCACCGCGGCCACCGCGGTGATCGCCAGCGTCAACAACATCGGCCCCGGGCTCGGCGACGTCGGCCCCGCGGTCAACTTCCAGGGCCTGAACGATTTCCAGACCTGGGTCTGCACCTTGGGCATGTTGCTCGGGCGGCTCGAATTGCTCGCCGTGCTGGTCCTGCTGACGCCCCAGTTCTGGCGCAAGTAGGCCGGCCGCGCTAAGGTGCGCGCATGAGACCGCCGATCGACTTCTATTTCGACTTCTCGTCACCCTACTCGTACATCGCCAGCGAATGGATCGACGCCGTGGCCGCGCGCCATGGCCGCATGGTGCGCTGGCATGCGGTGCTGCTGGGTGCCACCTTCCAGGCCGCGGGGCTGAAGAGCCCGGTCGACCACCCGATCAAGCGCGAGTACTCGCTGCGCGACTTCGCACGATCGGCGCGTTTTGCCGGCGTGCCGTACACGCACCCGGACCGTTTCCCCGTCACGACGCAGAACGCCGCACGCGTGTTCTGGTGGCTGAACGACACGGCCGGCCCCGAGCGCGCAGTGGCCTGGGCGCATGCCGGGCTGCGCGCCTACTTCACGCAGGGGCAGGACCTGAGCGACCCGGCGGTGCTGCGCGGCGCGCTGCTCACGGCCGGCATCGTCGCGTCGCAAGCCGAGGCCGTCTACACCGACCCGGCGTGGAAGGAGCGCCTGCGCCGCGAGAACGACAAGGCCATCGCGGCCGGCGTGTTCGGCGCGCCGTTCTTCGTGGTCGACGGCGAGCCCTTCTGGGGCAACGACCGGCGACCCCAGATCGAAGCCTGGCTCGCGGGCCAGGCCGACTTCGACCACACCGTGCTGTGAAGGGATGCTGGCGATGAAGAAGTCCGTCAAGTCGATGGTCGACGACGCGATGAGCGTGATCACCACCTACAGCGTCGAGGACGCGATGGAGCTGCACGGCCGCGACGACGTGCAGTTCGTCGACCTGCGCGACGTGCGCGAGCTCGAGCGCGAGGGCGTGATCCCCGGCGCCTTCCACGCGCCGCGCGGCATGCTCGAGTTCTGGGTCGACCCCGAGAGTCCGTACCACAAGCCGGTGTTCGGCCAGGACAAGCGCTTCGTCCTGTTCTGCGCCGCCGGCTGGCGTTCGGCGCTGGCCACCAAGACGCTGCAGGACATGGGCCTGCCGAAGGTCGCGCACATCGACGGCGGCTTCAGCGCGTGGAAGGAGAAGGGCGCGCCGACCGCGGACAAGCCGAAGAAGGGCTGAGCCGCCTGCAAGCTGGGGCCGCGGTCCCTAGCAGTAGGGCCCTAGGAGCAGAAGTAGGGCCCTAGCAGTAGGGTGCTCGAATCGAGGGCACAACGCTGCCTAGGGGTGACGCATCGCGCCACCGTCTCCTAGATTGGTTTCACCAACTCCAGGGAGACATGCGATGAACACCCCCACCAAGGGCGCTTCGCCCTTCACCTTCGACCATCCCGCCGCCGGTCCCAGCCGCGCCGATCCGACGCTCGCGGCCGTGCGCTGGCACGACCATCTGGCCGCCGACGAACGCATGCGAGCGTTGGCCGACGCTGGCATGGCGCTGTTCACCCTGCCGTCGCAGGGCGACGCACCCCTGGTGCAGGTGAACCAGACCGACGGCCTGTCGTGGGTCTGCGTTGCCGGCGGTGGCGCGCTGCCCGACGCAGCGTTGAAGAAGCTCGAGGCCAGCCCGCTCGTGCAGTGGGTGATGCCTGCGCTGCGCCCCGAGTCGGCGGTGCGCGCCAAGGGGGGCACCGAGCTGTCGCCCGGCGTCGGCGCCGACATGGTGGCCTTCACGGTGAACCCGACGCGGCTGTACGTGCGCCAGACCGCGTTCGACCAGGGCGGCGGCGCGCGCGCGATGCCCACCGGGCTGAGCGCGCAGCCGACGCAACCGTCGCGCCTGCGCGGCTATGTCACGGTGCAGGTCGATGCGCCGAGCTTCGTCGCCGGCCGCACGGCGCTGCACATGGGCAGCCAGATCGCGTCCAGCCTGCAGTTGCAGGCCAGTCGCAGCGCGGGTGGCGGCAACGCGCCGGCGGACATCCGCTACGAGACGATTCCGCTGTTGTCGCCGATGGCGCATGCGCAGCACGCCGAACCGCGCGCGGCGCGCGGCGACGGCGAACTCTCGTGCCGACCCCCGAGCGAGCCCTACACGCCCAACGACCCGATGTTCGGCAACCAGTGGGCGTTGCAGCGCATCCAGGCGCCGCGCGGCTGGCAGATCGCACGCGGCGTGCCCAGCGTCACGGTGGCGGTGATCGACCAGGGTGTCGAGCTCGGCCACCCGGACCTGCTGTTGCACCCGAACTCGTGGAACGCGTCGAACGACCTGCCCGACGGCAGCCCGGTGGGCAACCACGGCACGCCCTGCGCCGGCATCATCGGCGCGCGCATGGACAACGCACTCGGCCTCGCGGGCGTGGCCGGCGGCGTGCGCATCATGGCCATCGCCACCTCGACCTGGGCCGACGCCGACATCGCCGAGGGCCTGTACTTCGCGGCCGACCACGGCGCGCAGGTCGTCAGCATGAGCTTCGGTGTCTACGCGTCCTGGGGCATGTGGGACTTCGACCTGATCCGCGACGCCTTGCAGTACGCGCACGATCAGGGCCTGGTGCTGGTGGCCGCCTCGGGCAACGAGAACTGGAACCAGTCGCGCTTCCCGGGCAGCGACGCGCGCACGCTGTGCGTGGGGGGCAGCAACCGCACGGACGAGCGCAAGCGCGTCGGCGACACGTCGATCGAGCCCGGCTGGGGTGCGAGCTGGGGCCCCGACGTCGACGTGGTGGCACCCTGCCTCGAGATCGTTGCGACCGACCGCCTGGGCGGTGCGGGCTACACCCTCAACGACTACACCGAGCGCTTCAACGGCACCTCCTCGGCCACGCCGCTGGTGGCCGGCCTGGCCGCACTGCTGAAGTCGCTGAGCCCTACGCTGAGCAACGTGCAGGTGCGCAGCCTGATCGAGCGCAGCTGCGACAAGATCTCGCCCGCGCTGTACGCCTACGCCAACGTGGCCGGCAAGCCCAGCGGCACCTGGCACGAGGAGGTGGGCTACGGACGCATCAACGTCGAGCGCACGCTGCTCGAGGCCTGTGCCGAGGCCTGCCACTGCGACGAAGGCTGCAGTGGCTGCGGCGGCGAGTGCGTCGAGCCGACGCCGGCGCCGTGCCGCGGCCCGTCGCCGGTGCCCTGGCTGCCCTTCGACCGCTGCATGTACTTCTACGAGGTGCGCAGCTTCGACGGCAGCAGCGGCTTGAACAACAACGCCGCAGGCCAGCGTCTGCGCCTGCGCGTGACCTACCAGCATTGCCTGAAGCTCATCGGGCGCCAGCAAGGCCCGCTGCTGTACACCACCACGCTGTTGCCGGGCGAGCAGGTGCGCCTGTTCGAGTACGACCGCTACCGCCGCACGCGCGCCGAGACGCAGCGCGTGTCGGTGCACACCTCGTTGCGCCAGACCCTCAGCGCGCTGTCGCAGAGCCGCCGCTCGAGCGCGAGCTCGGCCTACTTCGACACCCTCAACGAGATCCGGACCCATGCCGACAGCTCGGTGTCGGCCGGCGGCGGGCTGGCGGGCTTCTTCGGCGCGCCCTCGGTCAAGGGCGAGTTCGGCGTCGACACCGAGACCACGGTGGCCAGCGGCGGTTCGGTGCGCACCGCGTCCGAGCAGTTCACGCAGATGGCGCTCACCGCGTCGCAGGCCATCGAGGCCGAGCGCTCGCTGGTGGTCAGCACCTTCGAGGAGCAGGAACACGTCAACACCACGGCGCGCCAGCTGCACAACGCCAACCACTGCTACGCCGTCACCTACTACGTGCGCCGCGTGATGGAGGCCTACGAGGTGCACTCGCGCATCGAGTCGGTGGAGTGGCGCCTGGGCGACGGGATGGCTTGGCGCTCGGTGGACGACCTGGCCGGCGTGCCCGACGCGCTGCGCAACCTGATCCGCGGCCTGGTCAAGGAACTGCGCAAGGACGGCGACGCCGCGCACGACGCGCGTTCGATCACCGTGCCCACCGACGGCACGGTGTACGAGGCCGAGCTCGCGCACTGCGCGTCCTGCGAGCCGGTGCGCCTGGCCGAGGACCAGGTGCGCCTCGAGCAGCTGCGCCTGCAGGCGCGCCGCGCCTGCCTGGAGACCGAGCTGCTCGAGCTCGAGGTCGAGCGACGTCGCCGCGCCGGACCCGAGGCCGCGGTGCTCAGCCTCGGGGCCTGGCCGCTCGGCGGCATGGCGACGCCGATGGAGGGCGGCGGCCACACGCACTGAGCCGTCGCCACGCGGCCGCGCTCCTCGGAGGCTGTACAGTTGACGTTTACGTAAACGTCAACCAAGACGGCTTCCGAGGAGACCCTGCATGCCGACCCTGGCGTCCAAGCTCAACCCGCGCTCGGAGGAATTCAAGGCCAATGCGGCGGCGATGCGCGCGCTGGTCGAGGACCTGAACGCGAAGCTGGCGCAGATTGCGCAGGGCGGCGGCGAGGGCCCGCGCGCCAAGCACCTGGCGCGCGGCAAGCTGCTGCCGCGCGACCGCGTCGAGCGTCTGCTCGACCCCGACACGCCCTTCCTCGAGATCGCGCCGCTGGCCGCGCTGGACATGCACAACAACGACGCGCCGGGCGCGGGCCTGATCGCGGGCATCGGCCGCGTGGCCGGCGTCGAGTGCATGGTGGTGTGCAACGACGCCACCGTGAAGGGCGGCACCTACTACCCGATGACGGTGAAGAAGCACCTGCGCGCGCAGGAGATCGCGCAGCAGAACCGGCTGCCGTGCATCTACCTCGTCGACTCGGGCGGTGCCAACCTGCCGAACCAGGACGACGTGTTCCCCGACCGCGACCACTTCGGCCGCATCTTCTACAACCAGGCGCAGATGAGCGCGGCCGGCATCCCGCAGATCGCGGTGGTGATGGGCTCGTGCACCGCCGGTGGCGCCTACATGCCGGCGATGAGCGACGAGTCGATCATCGTCAAGGAGCAAGGCACCATCTTCCTCGGCGGCCCGCCGCTGGTGAAGGCCGCGATCGGCGAGGTGGTCAGTGCCGAGGACCTGGGCGGCGGCGACGTGCACACCCGCCTGTCGGGCGTGGTCGACCACCTGGCGCAGGACGACATGCACGCGCTGGCGATCGCGCGTGCCGCGGTCGCTCGCCTGAACTGGACCAAGCAGCCGGCGATGAAACGGGTGCCGCCGCGTGCGCCGCTGCTGCCGGCCGACGAGTTGCACGGCGTCATTCCCACCGACACGCGCAAGCCCTACGACGTGCGCGAGATCATCGCCCGCATCGTCGACGCGTCGGAGTTCGACGAGTTCAAGGCGCGCTACGGCGCCACGCTGGTCACCGGCTTCGCGCACATCGAGGGCATGCCGGTGGGCATCGTCGCCAACAACGGCGTGCTGTTCTCCGAGAGCGCGATGAAGGGTGCGCACTTCATCGAGCTGTGCGGCCAACGCAAGGTGCCGCTGGTGTTTCTGCAGAACATCACCGGCTTCATGGTCGGCAAGAAGTACGAGAACGAGGGCATCGCCAAGCACGGCGCCAAGATGGTCACCGCGGTGTCCACCGTCAACGTGCCCAAGTTCACCGTCATCATCGGCGGCAGCTTCGGCGCCGGCAACTACGGCATGTGCGGCCGCGCCTTCGGCCCGCGCATGCTGTGGATGTGGCCCAACGCGCGCATCAGCGTGATGGGCGGCGAGCAGGCGGCGAGCGTGCTGGCCACCGTCAAGCGCGACGGCATCGAGGGCAAGGGCGGCCAATGGTCGGCGGACGAGGAGGCGAAGTTCAAACAGCCGATCCTCGACCAGTTCGCGCACCAGGCGCATCCGTACTACGCCAGCGCGCGCTTGTGGGACGACGGCGTGATCGACCCCGCCGACACGCGGCGCGTGCTCGCGCTCGCCCTGTCGGCGAGCCTGAACGCGCCGATTCCCGACGTGAAGTTCGGCGTGTTCCGGATGTGAACGCCGTGCTGGTTCGCCCGCTCGCACCGAGCGACTCGCTCGAAGGCCTCACTGCGCTGCTGCACCGCGCCTACGCGCGGCTGGGCGCGATGGGCCTGAACTTCACTGCGGTGGACCAGAGCGTCGAGACGACGCGCCAGCGTTTTGCGAGCGGCCAGGGTTTCGTGCTCGACAACGGCGGTGCGCTGATCGGCTGCGTCGTCGTGGCCGGCCCCTTCGACCCCGAGCGCCATCCCGGGGTGCTGCGCAGTCCCTGGTACCTGCGGCGCGACGTGGCGCACCTGCACCAGCTGGCGGTGGATCCGGCGCACCAGGGCCAGGGCCATGGCGACCGGCTGGTCGATGCCTGCGAGGCCTGGGCGCGCGAGCAGGGCTACCACACCATCGCGCTCGACACCGCCGAGCCAGCACAGCACCTGCGCACGCGCTATGCGCGCCTGGGCTACGCCGAGGTTGATCAGGTGCAATGGGACGGCAAGCGCTACCGCAGCCTGATCCTCGTCAAGCCGCTGGTCGGGGCCATGCCCACGGCGGACGACGCCGCGCACCGCGATGCCCTCGCACCGGTTGCCTGAGACTTCGATGGACAACGTCCACCTCACCCCCGAGCACGAGCACTTCCGCGAGCAAATCGCACGCTTCGTCGCGCGCGAGGTCGAGCCGCATGGCGAGGCCTGGGAGGCGGCGGGCATGGTGCCGCGCGAGGTGCTGCGCAAGATGGGCGACGCCGGCTTCCTTGGCCTGATGTACGAGGGCGCCTATGGCGGCGCCGAGGCCGACGCGCTGACCAACCTGGTCTTTGCCGAGGCGCTGTCGCAGAGCAGCTTCGCCGGTTTCGTGATCACGGTGCTGGTGCACACCGACATGGCCAGTCCCCACCTGCACCACGCCGGCACGCCGGCGCAGAAGGCGAAGTACCTGCCGGGCGTGATCGCGGGCCGCACCATCACCGCCGTGGCGATCACCGAACCCGGTGCGGGGTCGGACGTGGCGGGCCTGCGCACCCGTGCGCGCCGCGACGGCAGCGAATGGGTGCTCGACGGCAGCAAGCTGTTCATCACCAACGGCGTGCATGCCGACTTGTACTTCGTGGCCGCGCGCACCGGCGAAGCCCGGCACGCGATCTCGATGTTCATCGTCGAGAAGGGCACACCGGGCTTCACGGTCGGCCGCGCGCTCGACAAGGCGGGCTGGCGCTCGTCCGACACGGCCGAGCTGGTGTTCGAGGGCTGCCGCATCCCGGCCGAGCACCTGCTCGGCGAGGAGGGCCGGGGCTTCCACTCGGTGATGAAGAACTTCCAGACCGAGCGCATCGCGCTCGGCGCGATGGCGGTCGGCCACTGCCAGCGCGCACTGGAGCTCACGCGCGAGTACGTGCGCGACCGCCAGGCCTTCGGGGCCACGCTGTGGGACAAGCAGGCGGTGCGCCAGCGCCTGGCCATGCTCGACGCCAAGACGCGCGCCGCGCGCGCCTACCTCTACCACTGCGCCTGGCTCGTGACGCAAGGCCGCGACGTGGTGCAGGACGTGTCGCTGCTCAAGGCGCTGACCGGCGAACTGGTCAACGAGGTGGTCCAGGGCTGCCAGCAGTTCCACGGCGGCATGGGCTACATGCGCGGCACGCCGATCGAGCGCCTGTGGCGCGACGCGCGCGTGCTGGCCATCGGCGGCGGCGCCACCGAGGTCATGCTCGAAGAAGCGGCGAAGAGGTATTGATTGCGATGACCACCACGCTCGACATCCGCCGCCCGTCGCCACACGTCGCCGAGGTCTACTTGAACCGCCCCGAGGTGCGCAACGCGTTCAACGACGGCGTGATCGCCGAACTGACCGACACGTTCCGCACGCTCGGCGCCGAGCCGGGCCTGCGCGCCATCGTGCTCGGCGGCCACGGCAAGGCCTTCTGTGCCGGCGCCGATCTGACGTGGATGCGCGCGATGGCCGACTACAGCTGGGAGCAGAACCGCGCCGACGCGACCAAGCTCGCCGAGATGCTGTGGACGATCTGGTCCTGCCCGCTGCCCGTGGTGGGCCGCGTGCATGGCGACTGTTATGCCGGCGGCGTGGGCCTGGCCGCCGTGTGCGACGTGCTGGTGGCTGCCGAGGGCGTGCAGTTCTGCCTCAGCGAAGCCCGCCTCGGGCTGTTGCCCGCCACCATCGGCCCCTACGTCGTGCGCGCGCTCGGGGAGCAGGCGTCGCGGCGCTACTTCACCACTGCCGAACGTTTTTCGGCGGGCGAAGCGCAGCGCCTGGGCTTCGTGCACGAGTGTGTCGTAGCCGACGCGCTCGACGCCAAGGTCAGCGAGATCGTCGCCACGCTGGTCGCCAACGGGCCGGCCGCGGTCAGGGCCTGCAAGCAGCTCGTGAAGGACATGGTCCATCGCCCGATCGACGCCGCGCTGCGCGAAGACAGCGCCCGCCGCATCGCCGACATCCGTGCCAGTGCCGAGGGCAAGGAAGGCGTACAGAGCTTTCTCGACAAGCGCGCACCGGCCTGGAAGGTCGACTGACGATGGCGATGGACACCACGCAGCTGATCGCGCTGGCCGCCGCGCTCGGCTGGGCCAGCGGCCTGCGCCTGTACGCGGTGCTGTTCCTCACCGGGCTGGCGGGCCACCTCGGCTGGGTCAACCTGCCCTCGGGCCTGCATCTGCTGCAACAGACCCCGATGTTGTGGGCCAGCGGTGTCCTGCTGCTGGTCGAGTTCACCGCCGACAAGGTGCCCTGGGTCGACTCGTTGTGGGACGGCGTGCACACCTTCATCCGCATCCCCGCCGGCGCGGCGCTGGCCTACTCGGTGTTCGGCGGCGACCAGGCCACCTGGGCCGCGATGGCCGCGCTCGCCGGTGGAACGCTGGCCGCCACCTCGCATGCGGCCAAGACCAGCGCGCGCGCGGCGGTCAACACGTCGCCCGAACCGTTCTCGAACTGGATGCTGTCGCTGGCCGGCGACGCCTTCGTGCCCGCGATGCTGTGGCTGGCCTGGGAGCATCCGGTGTGGTTCTTCATCGCACTCGCGATCACGCTGGTCGTGATGGTCGCGGCCATCGTGCTGCTGTTCCGCTTCCTGCGCGGCCTGACGCGGCGACTGCGCGGCCACTTCGTGCCGACAACGATCGAACAAGAGGGGACTTGAGGTGTTCAAAAAGATCCTGATCGCCAACCGCGGCGAGATCGCCTGCCGCGTCGCCGCCACCGCGCGGCGCCTGGGCGTGCGCACCGTCGCCGTGTACTCCGACGCCGACGCCAACGCGCGCCACGTGCACGCCTGCGACGAAGCCGTGCACATCGGCGGCAGCGCGCCGCGCGAGAGTTATCTGCGCTGGGAGCGCATCCTCGAAGCGGCCAAGGCCACCGGCGCGCAGGCGGTCCACCCCGGCTACGGCTTCCTGTCCGAGAACGAGGACTTCGCCAACGCCTGCGCCAAGGCCGGGCTGGTGTTCATCGGCCCGCCGGCCAGCGCCATTGCGGCGATGGGCAGCAAGGCCGCCGCCAAGACGCTGATGGAAAAGGCCGGCGTGCCGCTGGTGCCCGGCTACCACGGCAAGGACAACGATCCGAAACGGCTTCAGGACGAGGCCGACCGCATCGGCTACCCGGTGCTGATCAAGGCCAGCGCCGGCGGCGGTGGCAAGGGCATGCGGCGCGTCGACAACGCGGTGGACTTTGCCGCCGCGCTGGCGTCGTGCCAGCGCGAGGCCAAGGCCAGCTTCGGCGACGACCATGTGCTGGTCGAACGCTACGTCACGCGGCCGCGCCACATCGAGATCCAGGTCTTCGCCGACACCTTGGGCCACTGCGTGTACCTCTTCGAGCGCGACTGCTCGGTGCAGCGCCGCCACCAGAAAGTGCTCGAGGAGGCGCCCGCGCCCGGCATGAGCGAGGCACGGCGGCGCCAGATGGGCGAGGCCGCGGTGGCCGCGGCCAAGGCCGTGGGTTATGTCGGCGCCGGCACGGTGGAGTTCGTCGCCGAGGAGCTCGACGACGGCGACATCCGCGCCTACTTCATGGAGATGAACACGCGGCTGCAGGTCGAGCACCCGGTCACCGAGGCGATCACCGGGCACGACCTCGTCGAGTGGCAGCTGCGCGTGGCCGCCGGCCAGCCGCTGCCGGCGACGCAGGAGCAACTCGCGATGCGCGGCCATGCGATCGAGGCGCGCATCTGCGCCGAGAACCCGGACGCGAACTTCCTGCCCGCCACCGGCACGCTGCACGTCGCGCGCTGGCCGGCGCATGTCAGCTTCGAGCGCAGCGATGGCAGCCCACGCATCGACCGCGGCTTCGACGAGGGCGATGCGATCAGTCCGCACTACGACTCGATGATCGCCAAGCTGATCGTCTGGGGCGAGAACCGCGCCCAGGCGCTGGCCCGGCTGGACGCGGCGCTTGCGCAGACGCACATCGTCGGCCTGGCCACCAACGTGGCCTTCCTGCGCCGCGTGGTCAATACGCGGGCCTTTGCCACCGCCGACCTCGACACGGCGCTGATCGAGCGCGAGCGCGCGGCCCTGTTCGAACATGCCGCGCTGCCGCTCGAGTGCGCCGCGGCCGGCGTGGTGGCGCGCGAACTCGCGCTCGAGGCCGCGTTGCAGGATCACGACCCCTGGTCGCGGCGCGACGGCTGGCGCATGCACGGTGGCGCGACGCGGCGCTTCGACCTCGACGTCGGCGGCACGCACCACGAGGTCACGCTGCACCGCCTGCACGACGGCGCGTTGACGCTCGCCGTCGGCGGTGCGTCATGGCCTTTCACCACGCGCGCGCTGGGCGCCGACCGGCACGACGTCACCCTCGGCGATCGACGCTGGAACCTGGCGGTCTACGCCGAAGGCGAGCGTGTCACGGTGTTCGCGCCCGAAGGCACGCTCGCACTGCAGCAGATCGACCCGATCGCGCATGCCGGCGAGGGGGCCACCGAGGGCGGGCGCCTGACCGCGCCGATGCCGGGCAAGGTGGTCGCCTTCCTGGCCAAGGCGGGCGAAGCCGTCAAGGCCGGCCAGCCGCTGGCGGTGATGGAGGCGATGAAGATGGAACACACCATCGCCGCGCCGCGCGACGGCACGGTGACCGAACTGCTCTACGGCGTGGGCGACCAGGTGGCCGAAGGGGCGGAACTGCTGCGGCTGGCGACGCCGGCCGCCTGAGGCGGCGGTTTCAGCCCAGCCAGCGGCTCGCAGAGAACCACGAGGACCTGCCCGCGCGGTCGGCGCGCGCGGCACGGTCGGGCGCGAGGGCCGGCGGCTGGGACACGCCGAAGCCCGAGGTGTCCATCGCCCAGTCCTGCGACGGGCCGGGCTCGTGACCCGCGCGGCGCTCGGCCGCGACATGCTCGCTGGCGGCACGGAACTGGCGCGCCAGCAAGGGCAGGTCGGTGTCCTTCATCGCCTCGCAGACCAGCAGCACGTCGCGCGCATAACGCTCGTCGGTCAGCGTGCGCTGCGCGTCCACGCCTTCGCCGAGCTGGTGCCGCAGCTTGAGGTCGATGCGTTGGGCGATGACGGTGCGCGGGTCCATGGGCTGCTCCCTGAGGTGCGACCCAGTGTTGAGCCGGGCCTGGCGAGTCACCATCCCCGGCTTGCGGGCAAGCCCCCCTCCATTACAGTGGCTGGCCTGAGCGGGCCCTGTATCCGCCGAGGAATCCGTCACGATGAGCCGCCTGCCCCCCCGCGTCACGATCGTCGATGTCGGCCCGCGCGACGGGCTGCAGAACGAGAAGTCCCACGTCGCCACCGGGCACAAGGTCGAGCTGGTGCACCGGCTGCAGGCGGCCGGCCTGCACGAGATCGAGGTCACCAGCTTCGTCTCGCCGAAATGGGTGCCGCAGATGGGCGACAACGCCGCGGTGATGGCCGGCCTGCAGCGCCAGGCGGGCGTGCGCTACAGCGTGCTGGTGCCCAACCTGAAGGGCCTGGAAGCGGCGCTGCCGACGCAGCCCGACGAGATCGTCGTCTTCGGCGCCGCGAGCGAGGCCTTCAGCCAGCGCAACATCAACTGCGGCATCGACGAGAGCATCGAGCGCTTCCGCCCGGTGGTGGAGGGCGCCCGTGCGGCCGGCATCAAGGTGCGCGGCGCCGTCAGCTGCGCGCTCGGCTGCCCCTACCAGGGCGAGGTGAGCCTGGACGACGTGGAGCGCGTCGTGACGCTGATGAAGGGCATCGGCGTTCAGCATGTGGGCATTGCCGACACCATCGGCGTGGGCACGCCGCGGCGCGCGCAGGCCGCGCTCGAGCGCGCACTCAAGCACTACCCGCTGGCCGAGGTGAGCGGCCATTTCCACGACACCTACGGCCAGGCGCTGGCCAACATCTACGCCTGCCTCGAACTCGGCGTGTTCACCTTCGACACCAGCATCGCGGGTCTCGGCGGCTGCCCCTACGCCAAGGGCGCCACCGGCAACGTGGCCACCGAGGACGTGGTCTTCATGCTGCATGGCCTGGGCATCGAGACCGGCCTGGACCTCGACGCGCTGGTCGATGCCGGCGCCTTCATCTCCGGCGTGCTCGGCCGCCCGCCGGTGTCGCGCGCCGGCAAGGCGCTGCTGACCAAACGCGAGAAGGCCGCGGCGTGAGCGAGGCAGAAGATCGGCCCGAGGGTTTCCGGCGCGTCAGCGCCGCGCTCGCCGAGCACGGCCACCCGCATGCCCCAGTCTGGCTCGAGGTGCCGGCGCGCACCTCGCAGGAAGCGGCCGACGCGCTGGGCATCGCGCTCGGCCAGATCGCCAAGAGCGTGGTCTTCCGGCTGAAGGGCAAGGACGGGGCCGACGAGCGCGCGGTGCTCGTCATCACCTCGGGCGACCGGCGCGTCGACGAGAAGAAGGTCGCTCAACTCGCCGGCGGCGCGCTCGGCCGCGCCGACGCCGACTTCGTGAAGGCGCGCACCGGCTTTTCGATCGGCGGCGTGGCGCCGCTCGCGCATGCCGAGCCGCCGGTGACGCTGATCGACCGCGACCTCTTCCGCTTCGACGTCGTTTGGGCCGCCGCCGGCCACCCCAACGGCGTGTTCGCGCTCGCGCCCGCGCAGCTCGAGGTGCTGACCGGCGGCGCGCCGGTGGCCGACGTGGTGCAGCCGCCGGCCTGAGCGCCACGCACGCGTGGCATCCGTCACGCGCACGGCGACCGGCCTGCTGCAAGGATCGGCCGCCGCCTGCGACAGTGCAAGGGCGCGCCGGCGGGCCGGTGCCGGGAGAACGAGATGTTCAAGCGCTGGATCGCCCTTTTCCTCCTGCTGGCCGCGAGCCTGGCCGCAGCGGCGCAGACGCCGGCCGCAAGGCCGATGCTCGTCGGCCGCACCATGCAGCAGGCCGCCGTGGACCTGCAGCAGTTGCGCGGCAAGGTCGTGCTGCTGTTCTTCTGGTCCACCGACTGCCCGGTGTGCCTGGACAAGCTGCCCGAACTGCGCCGCAACCTCGATGGCTGGCGCGGCAAGGACTTCGTGATCGTCGCCGTCAGCCAGGACCGTTCGGCCGCCGACCTCAAGGCCTACGAGCAGGTGCTCGACCGCGTGGCACCGCCCCATGCGCAGATGAAGATCGTCTGGCGGCGCGACACGGCGCACCGCGACAGCTTCGGCGAGCTGCCGCTGAACGTGCCTACCACCGTGGTGCTCGACCGCGACGGCAAGGTGGCCAAGCAGCTGCGTGGCCGCGTGCCCAGCGAGCTGTGGGACGATATCGCCGAACTGGTCCTGAACTGAAGCGATTGAGCGTCCCCAGCCCCTGCAGGAACATCTGCCGCATGCACGAGCCGAGCGGCCTGTGCGTGGGCTGCGGGCGCACGCTCGACGAGATCGCGCTCTGGTCGGTGCTCGACGACGACGACAAGCGCGCGGTGTGGGCGCTGCTGCCCGAGCGCATGGCTCGACTGGGCTCCCTAGCTGAAGGTCCGATCGACCCGCGGGCGCCGGCCTGACGCATCATCCCGCGATGAAGCCCGACGACGTTCCGATCGAAGTCACGCTGCGCGACGCGCTCGACGCCCAGCGCACCGCCTACCTCGCCGACCCGGTGCCCAGCCTCGCGCAGCGCCGGGAGGACCTGCGCACGCTGCAGCGCTTCGTGCGCGAGCACAAGCAGGCCATCTGCGACGCGATCAGCGCCGACTACGGACACCGCTCGCGCCACGAAACGCTGCTGGCCGAGGTCTTTCCGGTGCTCGACGGCATCGACCATGCGCTCAAACACCTGCGCGCCTGGAGCCGTCCGCAGCGCCGCGCGGTCGACTGGCGCAACTTCTTCGGCGCCAGCAACCGCGTGATCCCGCAGCCGCTCGGCGTGGTGGGCGTCATCGTGCCGTGGAACTTCCCGCTCAACCTGAGCTTCGTGCCGCTGACCGCGATCTTCGCCGCCGGCAACCGCGCGCTGGTCAAGCTGAGTGAGAACTCGCGCCACCTCGCCGGGCTGCTGATCGACAAGATGCCCGGCTACTTCCCGCCCGAGAAGCTGCGCTTCTTCGACGAGACCGGTGGCGTCGGCATCGCCTTCTCCAAGCTGCCCCTCGACCACCTGTTGTTCACCGGCTCGGGCGCCACCGGCCGCTCGGTGATGGCCGCGGCAGCCGAGAACCTGTGCCCGGTGACGCTCGAGCTCGGCGGCAAGTCGCCGGCCGTGGTCTGCGACGACTTCGAGCCGCTGGCCACCGCGGCCGAGCGCATCCTGTTCACGAAGTACCTCAACGCGGGGCAGATCTGCACCACGGTCGACCATGTCTACGTGCCGCGCGCGAAGGTCGATGCCTTCGTGCAGCTCGCCAGGCAGATCGTGCCGCAGCGCTACCCGCGCCTGGACTCGCCCGACTACACCTCGATCATCGACGCGCGTTCGTTCGACCGCCTGCGCCACGCGCTGGACGACGCGCGCCAGCGCGGTGCCAGCGTGCTGCCGCTGCTGCCCGACGCGCCGCACAGCGACGCCCGCACGCGCAAGATCGCCCCGCACCTGGTGCTGAACGCGCCCGACGACAGCGAGCTGATGCAGCGCGAGATCTTCGGCCCGATCCTGCCGGTGATCGCCTACGACCGGCTCGACGACGTCGTGGCACGCATCAACGCCGGCCCCAGGCCGCTCGCGTTCTATCCCTTCAGCCACGACCGCGCGACGCTCGACCACCTGCTCTCGCGCGTGATGTCCGGCGGTGTGTCGGTCAACGACGCGCTCTTCCACGTCGGCCAGCACGATTTGCCTTTCGGCGGCGTCGGCCCTTCGGGCATGGGCCACTACCACGGCAAGGAAGGCTTCGAGACCTTCAGCAAGCTGCGCCCGGTGTTCCACCAGGCGCGCTTCTCGACGCTCAAGTTCCTGATGCCGCCCTACGGCAAGTTCGCCGAGCGCGTGCTGGCCTTCCTGACGCGCTGAAGCCCGGCCCGGGATCTGCGGTCAAGCCCCAGGTCCGCCCGCGACTAGGCCTCGTAGAACCACACCGCCGCGATCAGGCCGTCGGTGCCCACCTCGTACACCGCCGCCGCCTCGAACGGCGCCTCGCGTACGCCGTGGATGCGCTCGTGGTCGATCACCTTGCGCCCGAGCACCATGCGGTTCACCAGGCCGGCGTGCAGCGCCGGCAGGTTGAAGCGGTTCGCCGCGTAGTGGGCCGCCAGCGCCTCGCGGCCCGCGAGCGCCGGCTCGGCCTGCGGCGGGCGGTACACGCGCACGTCGGGCGCGAAGCAGGCCACGAAACGCGCCAGGTCGCGCGCGTTGTAGGCGTCGAGCTGCGCCTGGACGATGGATTCGGGCGTCATGGGCGGGTGGCGGTGACCTTCTGTGTGACGGCAGTGCCAGCCTGATCCTCGATCCAGACGGCAAGCTCTTTTGAGTTCAGATCTCCTCTCACAACGTACACGACCCCATTGACGGCCATGAAAGGGACTGTGCCGCGGACCGACACGCCCCTTCCGAACATAGATTGGATCGGCGAAGCAAACACGGTGGCACACTCGATCTCTGCCTTGTGGGCGCCTGGCTCAATGGGACGCTGAGCGACCCTCGGCAGCAGCTGGAAGCCACGGCCGGCGGTGGCTTGAGCGGTGGCGTCGAACGAGGACTCGACCGTCCGACCATTCAAGGCGACAAGCGAGCAAATGTTTGCCTTGCCCGACTCTAGGTTCTGCAGAGAGTCTTTGACAACGGCACCCGTCGGCGTGATCTGAAGGTAGGTTGGTGTGGACGGTGGTGCCGTGCACGCCGTTGCGGCTACCACCGCATATGCGACTGCAAGTTTTCGGACTGTCTTCACGCAAACCTCTTCTTGCTTGATGTCTTGTACACGTGCTTCTGCTGCCTCGTGCGTCGGACACGCTGCCGCGCCGTCACGTCGCATTAGGCCCGTGCCGCGCGGGCGGTATGTCGAAGTGCAGCACATCTTCGCGCAATCCCGACGGCGTGTGCGCGGACAATCCGGCAACGCAGCAACCCGGGAGCCTTGCGTGAAACCCTACGACATCGAAGTGCAGCGCCTGAAGTCGATGCGCCACGACAAGGGCGTGGTCGAAGTCAACATCGACGCCCTGGTGATGACCCGCTCGGTGCGCGACGACCAGGCCGGCACCAGCTGCCTGCGCCTGCCGCTGGAGCATGCGCGCACGTTGCTGATCTTGCTCAAGCAGCAGCTGGCCGAGCTGGACAAGCTGCAGCCGCGCAGCCGGCGGTCGGGGCGGGCCTAGCGCGGCAAGTAGGGCGTGATGTGCCGAAGGGCATTGCTCACGTACGCCTCCTTCTCGGCGACCGGCGCCACGTAGTGAAGCGCTGACGAGGCGGCCTCCACCCCTTCGCTGCGCGCGATGATCCACGCCGCGAGATAGGGCGAAGCAAGGCAGCCCCCCGCCGTGGCCACGTTGCCCTTGGCGAAGAACGGCTGGTTCAGAACCTCGACACCGGCCTCCTGAACCCATGGCTTGGTGGTCAGGTCCGTGCAGGCCGGCACGCCGGCCACCAAGCCGAGCTTGGCCAGGATCAGGGTGCCTGAACACTGCGCGGCGATCAGTTGCCGGTTCGGGTCGAGCCTGATCCGCGCCAGCAGCGCGGGGGTTTCGACCAGCTCACGGGTCTTGATGCCGCTGCCGACGATGACCGCCTCGGCATCGGCAGCCTCTTCGAGCGAAGACTGGACCCGGACGGTGACGCCGTTCATCGAGGTCACTTCGGGCTCCGGGCCACACAGCGTGACGCGCCAGCCCGGTTTCCTGACCCGGCTCAGCACCCCGAGGGCGATCAGCGAGTCGAGTTCGTTGAAGCCTTGAAAGGTGAGGATCGCGATGTGCATCGAAGCACCCATGGGTTCACTCGCTCCCGTGAAGGCGAAGGAAGGTCAGCTTGTCCCAGTACCCGCGCTGGAAGACGATCTGGTCAGCCACGACGCGGAAGAACCCGCACCCACGAAGGCCCAGGGGATCCTTCCACTCGAGGATCGCCCACTCGCCTTCTTCGAAGAGGTTCTCCACGATGCACACCATGGTGGCCGATGCAAAGCCGTCAGCAAACATCTTCCGGATCGCGCTGCGGCCGTGAACCGGCGCCTCGGCGACTTGGTGATTCACGGCATCTTCGGCGTAGAAGGCGGCGAGCGCGTCGGGGTCGGCGCGGTTGAACGCTTCCACCCAACGGGTGACGAGCTCGCGGGGTTTCATGGGCGCTCCGACGTGCGCTCGATGGACGGGTCAGGCGTCATTCTTTCGTGACTGACATGCATGCTCGTGACGCCCAACTGGGCTACTCGTCCGAAAGAATTTCGTGCGCGATGTTGTCGATCACCACGGGACTCTCAAAGTAGGTGATCGAAGGGTCGGTGCCGTACTTCTGCCGCACGAAGGCCTTCCAGCTTTCCGTGTACATCGCGTCAGCCTCGGCTCGAGACTTCCAGAGATAGACCCCACCGGCCGTGCTTCCGTCCTCGGAGAGGATGTAGCACTTGCGCACCAGGCCCGGCACGCCTTGATATGTCGGCGCCGTGCTCAGGAAGATCCTCCTTGCCTCGTCGCGCGTGATGGGCTTGGGCAGACGGAATGCCGTGATGGTCGTGATCAACGGGTGCTCCTTTGCGGTACGGTGACAGCGCGCGCCGGCGAAAGGCGAAGCGTGCGTTTGACGGTCCGCTCGATTGATGGGATGGACTCCCCCGCGCATTTCGGTATCGAAGTACCAGCCGACGCTGCGTGGTGCAGGTGTTGGCGCATGACGCGAAGGAGTCCGACATGAATGCTACGAGC
>JALHQP010000029.1 GCA_022841885.1 Aquincola sp.
CTCGCGGCACGGCATTGGCCCTGGCGCGCGCGCCTGGCGCTGTTGCGCGCGGCCTGGCGCTGGCGCCTGCAGGGCTTCCGCGCGGCGCCGCAGGCCACGGTGGCCGAGCTGACGAGGCACCTGCCGCGCGAGGTGCAGTCGAGCTTGATCGAGCCACTGTGTGTCGCGGCGCTGAACACCCCGGCGGCGCAGGCCAGCGCGCAGGTCTTCCTGCGCGTGCTGCGCGACGCGCTGTTCGGCGGGCCGGGCGCGGCCGACCTGCTCCTGCCGCGCGTGTCGCTGAGCGCCCTGCTGCCCGAGCCCGCCGCACGCTGGCTGGCCGGCCAAGGGGCGGCGCTGCAATCGGGGCAGCGCGTGCGCTCGCTCGAACCGGATGCCGCGACCCACGGATGGCAGCTCGACGGGCAGGCCTTCGACGCCGTCGTGCTGGCCTGCAGCGCGACCGAGGCGGCACGGCTCACGGCGTCGATCGCACCGGACTGGTCGGCCAGGGCCGCCGCGTTCGACTACGAACCGATCGTCACCGTCTACCTCGCGAGCGCCGGCTCGCGCCTCGCGCAGCCGATGACCGCGCTGCACACGTCGGCGCAGCACCCGGCGCAGTTCGTGTTCGACCTCGGCGCGCTCGACCGCAGCGGGGCACGCGACGGCCTGTTCGCGTTCGTGATCAGCGGCGCGCGCGACTGGCTCGAGCGTGGTCTGGACGCCACCACGCAGGCCACGCTGCAGCAGGCGCACGAGGCATTCGAAGGCGGCACCTGGCGCGAAGCGCCGCGACTGGTGCAGGCGATCGCCGAGCGGCGCGCCACCTTCTCGTGCGCCCCCGGGCTGAAGCGCCCGCCGGCTGTGATCGCGCCCGGGCTGGTGGCGGCCGGCGATTTCGTCGACGGTCCGTATCCGGCCACGCTCGAAGGCGCAGTGCGCTCGGGCCTGGACGCGGTGCATCGACTGGGGCCGGGTACCCCAGAACCTCTTTCGTGATCCGGGCGCTGGTTTCGCCATGCAAGAATGCCGACCTTGGGCCGACCGAGGCGCACATGGCGAACAAGGACCACCCCACCCCGACCATCCAGGTGCTCGAACGCAGCTTCGCGCTGCTCGAGGTGCTGTCTCAACATGCGGACCCAATGGCGCTGAAGGACATCAGCGAGCGCACCGGGCTGCACCCGTCGACCGCGCACCGCATCCTCAACGACCTGGCGGCGGGCCGCTTCGTCGATCGGCCTCAGGCCGGCATGTACCGCCTGGGCATGCGCCTGCTCGAACTGGGCAACCTGGTCAAGGCGCGCATGTCGGTGCGCGAGGCGGCGCTGGCGCCGATGCGCGAGCTGCACCGGCTGACCAACCAGGCCGTCAACCTGTCGGTGCGCCAAGGCGACGAGATCGTCTACATCGAGCGTGCGTACAGCGAGCGCTCGGGCATGCAGGTGGTGCGCGCCGTCGGTGGCCGCGCGCCGCTGCACCTGACCTCGGTGGGCAAACTGTTCCTTGCCGCGGAACCCAACGAGCGCGTTCGCGCCTACGCGGCGCGCACAGGACTCGCGGGCCACACGCGCAACAGCCTGACTCTGGTGCCCGCACTGGAGCGCGAACTCGACGGCGTGCGGGCGCGCGGTCTGGCCCAGGACAATGAAGAACTGGAAATCGGCGTGCGCTGCGTCGCGGCTGGCGTCTACGACGACTCGGGCAAGCTGGTCGCGGGCCTGTCGATCTCGGCGCCTGCCGACCGGCTCGAGCCGGCCTGGACCGACCGTGTCAAGGCCACCGCCGAGGAGATCTCGCGCGCCCTGGGCCACCGGCCCGAGGAACGTGCGCCGACGATGCCGGTGCGGCGGCGCTGACGCGCCGAGGCCAGCGCGAGGGCGTCAGCCCTGCGACGCCGCGGCCGCGTGCGGTAAGGCCGCGCTCTCGCTCAGCCACTTGCGGATGCGCTCCGCGTCGCCGACGCGCGAGTACTTCCCGGCCGAGTCGAGCAAAATCATGATCAGCTTGCGTCCCGCCAGTTGCGCGTGCATCACCAGGCAGCGGCCTGCCTCGGAGATGTAGCCGGTCTTCTGCAGGCCGATCTCCCATTCGCTGTGGCGCACCAGGCTGTTGGTGTTGCGGAACTGCATCGAGCGGCGGCCGACCGCTACCGCCGCCTCGGGCGTGGTGGACAGGCGTCGGATCAGGTCGTGCTTGTTGGCCTCGCGCACCAGCAGCACCAGATCGGCGGCGTTGGACTGGTTGCGGCTCGACAGGCCGGTGGGCTCGACGTAGTGCGTGTCCTTCATTCCCAGCGCCTGCGCCTTGCGGTTCATCGCCTCGACGAAGGCCGGCATGCCGCCAGGGAAGTGGCGGCCCAGCGCATGGGCAGCGCGGTTCTCGCTGGCCATCAGCGCCAGGTTCAGCATCTCTTCGCGGGTCAGCGCGGTGCCGACGCGCAGGCGCGAGCCGCTGCCCTTTTCGGTGTCCACGTCCTGGGCGTCGACAGTCAGCACCTCGTCGAGCGGCAGGTTGGCCTCGGCGACCACCAGCGCGGTCATCAGCTTGGTGATCGAGGCGATCGGCAGCACGGCTTGGCTGTTCTTGGCCAGAAGGATCTCGTTGGTGTCCTCGTCGAGCACAAGCGCGACACCGGATTTCAGGTCCAGAGGGTCGTCCGACGCGTGCAGGCCGATCAGCTGACCCATCGACGGCCGCGCCGGCACGATCTTGCGGGCGCGGATCGCGCGGCTGCGCTTGACCGGAGAAGACTTGGCGGCCGACTTGGCGGCGACGCTGCTGCGCGGCTTGGAGCCGGCCTCGACTTGCGGTGCGACGAGCGACAGCAGGCCGAAGGCCAGCCCGATCAACCACACCTGACACGATCTGTTGCTATCCAAGGGGAAACCCCAACGACGTTTCCGCCCGAGTGTAGGCGGGGTCAGAAAGCCACGCAAGATCATGAACTTGCGTGGTTTTCCTCAAGTCGTTCCTGGATTACCCCAAGTCTTGACTTATTGCACAGGTTGTCACCCCTGGGCAGCCACGCGTTCCGTCTTGCTGTGGAGCTTGTTCAGCGCCGCGAGGTAGGCCTTGGCGGACGCGACCACGATGTCGGGGTCGGCCCCCACGCCGTTGACGATGCGTCCGCCATGCTGCAGCCGGACCGTCACCTCGCCTTGCGATTCTGTGCTGCCGCTGGTGATGGCATTGACGGAATAGAGCGCGAGTTCCGCGCCAGACTTCACCTTCGACTCGATCGCCTTCAGGCTGGCGTCGACCGGGCCGTTGCCGTCGCTCTCGACATGAAACTCGTCGCTGCCGATCGCGAACGCCACCTTCGCGTGCGGCCGCTCGCCGGTGCCCGAGCGCTGCTCGAGATTGAGCAGGCGGTAATGCTCCTGCTCGTGGGTCACGCTCTCGTCGCCGACGAGGGCGATGATGTCCTCGTCGAAGATGTCGCTCTTGCGGTCAGCCAGGTCCTTGAAGCGCGCGAAGGCGGTGTTGACGTCGGCTTCGCTCTCGAGCTCGATGCCCAACTCCTGCAGACGCTGCTTGAAGGCATTGCGGCCCGACAGCTTGCCCAGCACGATCTTGTTGGCGGTCCAGCCCACGTCCTCGGCACGCATGATCTCGTAGGTGTCGCGCGCCTTGAGCACGCCGTCCTGGTGGATGCCGCTGGCATGCGCGAAGGCGTTGGCGCCGACCACGGCCTTGTTCGGCTGCACGACGAAACCGGTGGTCTGGCTGACCATGCGCGAAGCGGCCACGATCTGCGTGGTGTCGATGCCCAACGTGAGGCCGAAGTGGTCGCGCCGCGTCTTGACGGCCATCACCACCTCCTCGAGCGAGCAGTTGCCGGCGCGCTCGCCCAGGCCGTTGATCGTGCATTCCACCTGGCGCGCGCCGCCGATCTTGACGCCGGCCAGCGAATTGGCCACCGCCATGCCGAGGTCGTTGTGGCAGTGCACGCTCCACACCGCCTTGTCGGAGTTGGGCACGCGTTCGCGCAGCTGGCGGATGAAGTTGCCGTACAGCTCCGGCACCGCATAGCCGACGGTGTCCGGGATGTTGATCGTGGTCGCACCTTCCCGGATCACCGCCTCGAGCACGCGACACAGGAAGTCCGGCTCGCTGCGGTAGCCGTCCTCGGGCGAGAACTCGACGTCGTCGTTCAGGTTGCGCGCGAAGCGCACCGCGAGCTGGGCCTGCTCGAACACTTGCTCGGGCGTCATGCGCAGCTTTTTCTCCATGTGCAGCGGCGACGTGGCAATGAAGGTGTGGATGCGCGAGCGCGCCGCGCCTTTCAGCGCCTCGGCCGCTCGCGAAATGTCGCGGTCGTTGGCGCGCGCCAGCGAGCACACCGTCGACTCCCTGATGTGGTCGGCGATCGCCCTGACCGCCTCGAAGTCGCCGTTGGACGAGGCCGCGAAGCCGGCTTCGATCACGTCGACCTTCAGCCGCTCGAGCTGGCGCGCGATGCGCAGCTTCTCGTCCTTGGTCATCGAGGCGCCGGGCGACTGCTCGCCGTCGCGCAAGGTCGTGTCGAAGATGATCAAGCGGTCGGTGCTCATGGATCGGTCTTTCGTGGCTGGGGCGGAAATGAAAACGGCCCGCTGGCAGGATGCTCGCGGGCCGTCGAAGAGAAACCGGGTCGTGGTTCGATCAGCGCGCGGACGGCACTCCTAGAAGTAGCAGGGCGGCGGCGGGACGCAACGACATGGAGCCGAATGTAGCACGCCCCGCGTCAGCGGTGCAGACCGGCTTCGTCGGGCTCGTCGGTTGAAGTGGCGATCACGCTCACCGGCTTGCCCTTGGCCTTCTTGTAGGCGTAGACCACGTAGCCCGAGACGCCGTAGATGCAGAACAGCGCGAACAGCACGATCGGCGGGTGGATGTTGATCACCGCGATGGCCAGCGCGATGGCCACGATCACGATGAACGGCACGCTGCGCTTGAAGCTCAGATCCTTGAAGCTGTAGAAGGGCGCGTTGGTCACCATCGTCAGGCCGGCGTACAGCGTCACCGCGAAGGCGGTCCAGGCCAGCCAGTCGATCTTGCTGACGCCGCGCACGCCGGCGTCGTCCGCGACCCAGATCAGGCCCATCACCAAGGCAGCGGCGGCCGGGCTCGGCAGGCCCTGGAAGTAGCGCCGGTCGACGACGCCGATGTTGGTGTTGAAGCGCGCCAGGCGCAGCGCGGCACCGGCGATGTAGACGAAGGCCGGCAGCCAGCCCCAGCGCCCGAGGTCGCGCAGCGCCCATTCGTAGACGATCAGCGCCGGCGCGGCGCCGAAGCTGACCATGTCGCACAGGCTGTCCATCTGCTCGCCGAAGGCGCTCTGCGAATGCGTCATGCGCGCCACGCGACCATCCAGGCTGTCCAGCACGGCCGACGCGAAGATGCCGAGCACGGCCGCCTCGAAGCGGCCGTTCATCGCCATCACGATCGCGTAGAAGGCAGCGAACAGCGCCGCCAGCGAGATCGCGTTGGGCAGGACGTAGAGCCCCTTTCGGCGCGGGCGCTGCGCCGCGTCGTGCTGCAAGGTGCTGTCGGGCTCGTTCATCGGGCGCGAGGATAGCGCAGACCCTGCGCCCGGCCCGTGCTCAGTTGCGCGAACGGTCGACCAGCTTGTTGGCCTTGATCCACGGCATCATCGCGCGCAGCTTCTCGCCCACGACCTCGATCTGGTGGTCCGAGGTCAGGCGGCGGCGTGACAGCAGCGTCGGCGCGCCGGCGCGGTTCTCGAGGATGAAGTTCTTCGCGTACTCACCGGTCTGGATGTCCTCCAGCACCTTCTTCATCGCGGCCTTGGTCTCGGCGGTGACGATCTTCGGCCCTGTCACGTACTCGCCGTACTCGGCGTTGTTCGAGATCGAGTAGTTCATGTTCGCGATGCCGCCTTCGTAGATCAGGTCGACGATCAGCTTGAGCTCGTGCAGGCACTCGAAGTAGGCCATCTCAGGCGCATACCCGGCCTCGACCAGGGTCTCGAAGCCCGCCTTGATGAGCTCGACCGTGCCACCGCACAGCACGGTCTGCTCGCCGAACAGGTCGGTCTCGGTCTCCTCGCGGAAGTTGGTCTCGATGATGCCGGCCTTGCCGCCGCCGTTGGCCACCGCGTAGGACAGCGCCAGATCGCGCGCCTTGCCACTCTTGTCGGCGTGCACCGCGATCAGGTGCGGCACGCCGCCACCTTGCGTGTAGGTGTTGCGCACGGTGTGGCCCGGCGCCTTGGGCGCCACCATCCAGACGTCCAGGTCTTCGCGCGGCATCACCTGGCCGTAGTGGACATTGAAGCCGTGCGCAAACGCCAGCGACGCGCCCTGCCTGATGTGCGGCGCCACGTCGTTGGCGTAGACGCTGGCGATCTGCTCGTCAGGCAGCAGGATCATGACCACGTCGGCGTTCTTCACCGCGTCGGCGACCTCGGCCACCTTGAGCTTGGCCTTCTCGACCTTGGCCCACGACGCACCGCCGCGGCGCAGGCCCACCGTCACCTTGACGCCGCTGTCGTTCAGGTTCTGCGCATGCGCATGGCCCTGCGAGCCGTAGCCGATGATCGCGACGTTCTTGCCCTTGATCAGGCTGAGGTCGGCGTCCTTGTCGTAATAAACCTTCATGGTCTTCTCCGTCAGTGATTCTTCAAACGCGCAGGATTCTCTCGCCGCGGCCGATGCCGCTGGCGCCGGTGCGCACGGTTTCAAGGATGGCAGCGCGGTCGATCGCCACCAGGAACGCGTCGAGCTTGGACGAATCGCCCGTCAGCTCGATGGTGTAGCTCTTGTCGGTGACGTCGATCACCCGGCCGCGGAAGATGTCGGCCATGCGCTTCATCTCCTCGCGCTCCTTGCCGACGGCGCGCACCTTGATCAGCATCAGCTCACGCTCGGTGAAGCTGGCCTCGGTCAGGTCGACCACCTTGACGACCTCGATCAGCCGGTTCAGGTGCTTGGTGATCTGCTCGATCACCTCGTCGCTGCCGGTGGTGACGATGGTCATGCGCGACAGCGAGGCATCCTCGGTCGGCGCGACGGTCAGGCTTTCGATGTTGTAGCCGCGCGCCGAGAACAGCGCGACGACGCGCGACAGTGCTCCGGGCTCGTTCTCGAGCAGCACCGCGATGATGTGTTTCATGATTTGCTCGCGCGCTCTTCAGACGTCAGGCCGGTAAGCCTGGGCCCTTGGCCACGCGATCCTTTTGATTGAGGTCTTAGAGGTCTTCGGAGCCGAGCAGCATCTCGCTGATGCCCTTGCCGGCCTGCACCATCGGCCAGACGTTCTCCGTCGGATCGGTGCGGATGTCGAGGAACACCGTGCGGTCCTTGAGCCGGATCGCCTCGCGCAGCGCCGGTTCCACGTCGGCCGGCTTCTCGATCAGCATGCCGACGTGCCCGTAGGCTTCGGCCAGCTTCACGAAGTCGGGCAAAGCGTCCATGTAGCTGTGCGAGTAGCGCCCGCCATAGTCGAGTTCCTGCCACTGCCGCACCATGCCCAGGTAGCGGTTGTTCAGCGAGACGATCTTGACCGGCGTGTCGTACTGTTTGCAGGTCGACAGCTCCTGGATGCACATCTGGATCGAGCCTTCGCCGGTGATGCAGAACACATCCGACTCCGGCTTGGCCAGCTTGATGCCCATCGCGTACGGCAGGCCCACGCCCATGGTGCCCAGGCCGCCGGAGTTGATCCAGCGCCGCGGCTCGGCAAACCGGTAGAACTGCGCCGCCCACATCTGGTGCTGGCCGACGTCGCTGGTGATGTAGGTGTCGCGGTCCTTGGTCAACTGCCACAGCGTGTCGACCACGTACTGCGGCTTGATGACCTCGTTGCTCTTCTTGTAGGCCAGGCAGTCGCGCTTGCGCCAGTCGTTGACCTGGCTCCACCAGGCGTTCAGCGCCGCCTTGTCGGGCCTGGCCTGCGCCTCTTTCACCTGCGCGATCAGTTCCTCCAGCACGTCCTTCACGTCGCCGACGATGGGAATGTCGACCCTGACCCGCTTGGAGATCGATGAGGGGTCGATGTCGACATGGATGATCTTGCGCTCGACCGACGCGAAGTGCTTCGGGTTGCCGATCACGCGGTCGTCGAAACGCGCACCGACGGCCAGCAGCACGTCGCAGTGCTGCATCGTCATGTTGGCCTCGTAGGTGCCGTGCATGCCGAGCATGCCGAGGAACTGCGGGTCGCCGGCGTCGATGGCGCCCAGGCCCATCAGCGTGTTCGTGCAGGGGTAGCCGAGCAGGTGCACCAGTTCGCGCAGTTCAGCCGACGCCTCGCCGAGGATCACGCCGCCACCGGTGTAGATGTAGGGCCGCTTGGCACCCAACAGCAGCTGCACCGCCTTGCGGATCTGTCCCGCATGGCCCTTCTTGACCGGGTTGTACGAGCGCATCTCGATGTGCTCGGGGTAGTGGAAGGGCGTGGTCTTCAGCGACACGTCCTTCGGGATGTCGACCACCACCGGCCCGGGGCGGCCAGTGCGCGCGATGTGGAAGGCCTTCTTCATCGTCAGCGCGAGCTCGCGCACGTCCTTGACGAGGAAGTTGTGCTTGACGATCGGGCGTGTGATGCCCACCGTGTCGCATTCCTGGAAGGCGTCCAGCCCGATCGCCGGCGTCGGCACCTGGCCGGTCACGATCACCATCGGGATCGAGTCCATGTAGGCCGTCGCGATGCCGGTCACGGCGTTGGTGACGCCGGGCCCTGAGGTCACCAGTGCCACGCCGACGTCGCCGGTCGCCCGCGCGTAGCCGTCGGCGGCATGGATGGCGGCCTGCTCGTGGCGCACCAGCACATGCTCGATCGAGTCCTGCTTGTACAGGGCGTCGTAGATGTAGAGCACGGCCCCGCCCGGGTAGCCCCAGAGGTACTTGACCCCTTCGGCCTGAAGGCAGCGAACCATGATCTCCGAGCCGTTCAGCTCGGTGGGATGGGAGTGAGAAGAAGGCTGTGCCGATGCGGCACGCTTGACTTCCGCGGCAGACATGTCCATTTCGAACCTCTGAGAATTTCTCTGACGAAAAACCATCGGTGTCCCTCTTCGCACCCTTGTGGGGCGGATGTGGAACCTGCGCGGTCAACGAGAAGAGCCCCTGTGGGCGGCCCTGCCGAGAACCGGAAAGAGCGTTGTGCGGAGCAGCATTATGGCATCGGCAGCGAGGCCGATCCGCTGCGACATAATCCCCCGCGCTCCCGCCTCCTGGGAGCCGCCTCCGACGAGCGAGCCGCCCCTTGGCGACCGACAAAGAACTCTCCGACTTCCTCAAGAGCGTCGAAAAACGCGCCTTCAAGCGCACGGCCTACACCGTGCGCAACGACGACGCCGCTCTGGACATCGTGCAGGACTCGATGATCCGCCTGTCCGAGAAGTACGCCGACCGGCCGCCTGCGGAACTGCCGCTGGTGTTCCAGCGCATCCTGTCGAACGCGACGATGGACTGGTTCCGGCGCCAGAAGGTGCGCAATGCCGTCCTTGTCAACCTGTCCGAGTTCGAAGGCGCTGACGACGATGGCGGCGACTTCGACCTGCTCGAACTGCTGGACCTCTCCGACACCCGCAGCGCCACCGAAAGCGCTGCCGACTCGGTCGGACGGTTACAAATGCTCGAGCTGATCGACGGGGAAGTCGCGCGCCTGCCCACCCGTCAACGCGAGGCCTTTCTCCTTCGTTACTGGGAGGAACTGGATGTTGCAGAGACGGCGGCGGTGATGGGATGCTCGGAGGGCAGCGTGAAGACGCATTGCTCACGGGCCGTTCATGCATTGGCAAAGGCCCTGCGCGCCAAGGGAGTTTCGCCATGACAACGAATTCACAAGCTTTCGACACCACCGCCCGCACCGACCGGCTGATGGCCCGCTTCGGGCGCCGTATCGCCGCGGCCTTGTCCGAGCACCAGACGCAGCAAGCGCGCCACGACATCGACGAGCGCCTGCGTTTCGCGCGCGAACAGGCGCTCGCACGGGCACGCGAGACCCGACGCCTGAGTCCTGCGCCGGCGTTGGCCATTGGCAGCGCGGGCGCCGCCACACTGGTGGCCGGCTCCGGTGACGACGGCACGCCTTGGTGGCTGCGCCTGTCCTCGCTGCTGCCGCTGGCCGTGCTGCTGGCAGGCTTGTTGCTGATCGATCACCACTACACCCGTTCGCAGATCGAGGCCGCCGCCGAGGTGGATGCCGCGCTGCTGGCGGACGACCTGCCACCCGAGGCCTACAGTGACCCCGGGTTCGTGGAGTACCTGAAGAACACCCGTCCATGACGCCACCCGCCCGCCGCCTGCTGCTCGCCCTGGCCCTGCTCGCCGGCAGTGTGGCGGCGCACGCGCAGGGCCTGGTCGGGCCGTCGCGCACCGAATGGCCGAGCTTGAGCGCGCCGCAGCGCACCGTGCTGGCGCCGCTGGAGCGCGACTGGAACTCCATCACGCCGGCGCAGCAGCAGAAGTGGGTCGAGGTCGCCAACCGCTACCCCTCGATGCCACCCGACGAACGTTCGCGGGTGCAGCAACGCATGAGCGAGTGGTCGCGTCTGTCGACCACCGAACGCGCCCGCGCGCGCCTGAACTTCCAGGAGTCGCGGCAGCTCAGCCGCGAAGAGCGCCAGCAGCAGTGGGAGGCCTACCGCGCCCTGCCCCCGGACCAGCGGCGCGCGCTGGCAGAACAAGCCCAGCAGACCAAGCCGCAACCGCGTGCCGGTTCACGGCGCGACGCGCCCACCTCGACCGAGAAGTCCAGCGTGGTGCGGTCACCCGTGTCCCCGCTGCCGCAGCCGGTCGGCCCGACCGTGGTCCAGCGCGGTTCGGGTGCGACGACGAGCCTGGTCTCCAAGCCCACGCGGCCGCCGCTGCACCAGCAGGCCGGCCTGCCCAAGGTGGCCGCCACGCCGGGCTTCGTCGACTCGGCCACGCTGCTGCCCAAGCGCGGCGCCCAGGGCGCGGCGACGCTGCGGCCGCAGGACGCCGACGACAAGCGCGACGGCAAGGGCAAGAAGGAACGATGACGGTCCCCGAGGGGCCGGAGCCGGCATTGTCGACGCCGGGTCTGGCGCGACGCATGGCGGCCTTCGTGTACGAGGGCGTGCTGCTGTTCGGCGTGCTGTTTGTCGCCGGCTACCTCTACTCCACCCTGACGCAACAGCGCCACGCGCTGCAAGGCCAGGCCGGCCTCCAGGCCTTCGTTTTCATCATCCTGGCGATCTACTTCGTCGTGTTCTGGACGCGCGGCGGCCAGACCGTCGCGATGAAGGCCTGGCACGTGCGCGTGGTCGCCGCCGACGGCCGACCGCTGAGCCAGGCACGTGCGCTCATGCGCTACCTGGCAAGCTGGCTGTGGTTCGTTCCCGCCCTGGCCACCGCCTGGCTCGCCCAGCTGCACCGCCCGTTCGAGATCTTCGGCCTGATGATCGTCGGCGTCGTGGCCTATGCGTTGCTGTCGTTCGCCCACCCGCAGCGCCAGTTCTGGCACGACGCGCTGTGCGGCACCCGGCTCGTGAGCTGGCAGCCGCGCAAGGAGGCGCGGGCACAATCGGCCGCATGAGCAACGAGTTCAAGGGCCGCACCGGCATCGACCGCATCCTGCACGCCGCGGTCAACTCGTGGAGCGGTCTGCGCCTGGCCTACGCTGGGGAGAGCGCCTTCCGGCAGGAGATCTGGCTGTCGGCACTGCTGCTGCCCACCGCCTTCTGGCTCGGTCGCGACTGGATGCAGATTGCGTTGCTCGCCGGCTCGGTGCTGCTGGTGCTGATCGTCGAGCTGCTCAACTCGGGCATCGAGGCCGTGGTCGATCGCGTGTCCTACGAATGGCACGAGCTGTCCAAGCGCGCCAAGGATTTCGGCAGCGCGGCCGTGATGCTGGCGCTGCTGCTATGCGGCGGCATCTGGGCCGGCGCGCTGTGGCAGCGTCTGGAAGGAGGCTGAGCGATGGCGCAATCGGTGGCGGTGTACTGCGGCTCACGCTTCGGCGACTCGCCGGCTTTCGCCGCTGCGGCCCGCGGGCTCGGTCGGCTGATCGCCGAAGGCGGGTCGACGCTGGTCTACGGCGGCGGCCGCGTGGGCCTGATGGGTGCGGTGGCGGACGCCGCGATCGCCGCCGGTGGCCGCGTGGTCGGCGTGATTCCCAAGGCGCTGATGGATCGCGAGGTCGGCCACACCGGCCTGGCCGAACAGCATGTCGTGCAGACGATGCACGAGCGCAAGATGCTGATGGCCGAGCGCGCCGACGCCTTCGTCGCGCTGCCGGGCGGCATCGGCACGCTCGAGGAGCTGTACGAGATGTGGTCGTGGCAGCAGCTCGGCTACCACGACAAGCCGGTCGCGCTGCTCAACGTCGACGGCTACTACGACGCCCTGCTCGAATTCACGCGCGTCAGCCGCGCGCGCGGCTTCGTGTCGGACGCGCAGTTCAAGGCCCTGCTGGTGGATGACGACCCGGCGCGCCTGCTGGCGCGGGTGCTGGAAGCCGCCGCGCTCGCGACGGCACCCGACGACTACTCGAAAACCTAGACGGCGGCTTCGTCGGTCTCGCCGGTGCGGATGCGCACCACCTGCTCGACCGCGGTGACGAAGATCTTGCCGTCGCCGATCTTGCCGGTCTTGGCCGCCTTGACGATGGCGTCGATGCAGCGATCGACATCGCCGTCCTTCACTACCACCTCGACCTTCACCTTCGGCAGGAAGTCCACCACGTACTCGGCGCCGCGGTACAGCTCGGTGTGGCCCTTCTGACGCCCGAAACCCTTGACCTCGGTCACCGTCAGGCCCGACACGCCGACATCGGCCAGCGCCTCGCGCACTTCTTCGAGCTTGAACGGCTTGATGACGGCGGTGATCTGCTTCATGGCGCGGGCTCCGTGGGTGGCACTGGATTCGATTTAAGCACGGAACTTCGATGTGATGGGATAGCGCCAGTCGCGCCCGAAGGCACGGTGCGTGATGCGGATGCCCACCGGCGCCTGGCGCCGCTTGTACTCGTTCACCTTGATGAGGCGCGTCACTCGCTCCACCGTGGTGCGCTCGAAGCCGGCGGCCACAATGTCGTCGACGCTCTGGTCCTCTTCCATGTAGCGCGCGAGGATGGCGTCGAGCTCGTCGTAGGGCGGCAGGCTGTCCTGGTCGGTCTGGTCCGGCCGCAACTCGGCCGACGGCGCGCGCGTGATGATTCGCTTCGGAATCCAGGGTCCGACCGTGCCGTCGGCGCGCCGCGTCGGCTGCGCGTTCTTCCAGCGTGCGAGGCGGTAGACGAGGGTCTTGGACACGTCCTTGATCACTGCAAAGCCACCCGCCATGTCGCCGTACAGCGTGCAGTAGCCGGTGGCCATCTCGCTCTTGTTGCCGGTGGTCAACACGATGCGGCCTGTCTTGTTCGACAGCGCCATCAGCAGCGTGCCGCGGATGCGGGCCTGGATGTTCTCCTCGGTCGTGTCCTCGCGCAGGCCGGTGAACTGCGGCGCCAGGCTGGCGCGGAAGGCATCGAACATGGGCGCGATCGCAATCTCGTCGTACTGGACGCCGACCCGCCGCGCCATCTCGCGCGCGTCGATCCAGGAGATGTCGGCGGTGTAGGGCGAAGGCATCATCACCGCCCTCACCTTGTCGGCGCCGAGCGCGTCGACCGCCAGCGCCAGCACCAGCGCCGAATCGACGCCGCCCGACAGGCCGATGATCGCGCCCGGGAAGCCGTTCTTGCCCAGGTAGTCGCGCACGCCGGTCACCAGTGCGGCCCAGGCCTGGGCCTCGAGCGGCGGCGGCGGGCAGAGCTCGCCGCGCACCCGCATGCCGTCGACCTCCACCAGCGCGACGGCCTCCTCGAAGCTCGGCGCGCGCATGCGCACCGCGCCGTCGGCCGCCACCGCGAACGAGGCACCGTCGAACACCACCTCGTCCTGCCCGCCGACCAGGTGCGAGAACACCACCGGCAAGCCGGTCGCGCGCGCTCGCTCGGCCATGCGCGCCTCGCGCTCCTCGGCCTTGTCGAGGTGGAAGGGCGACGCGTTGAGCACCGCCAGCAACTGCGCACCGGCGGCCTTGGCCGCCCGCCCGGGTTCCTCGAACCAGGCGTCTTCACAGATCAGCACGCCCACGCGGGTGCCCGCCACGTCGAACACCAGCGGCGCCAGCCCCGCGTCGCGCCCCGACGCGAAGTAGCGCCGTTCGTCGAACACCTGGTAGTTCGGCAGCTCGCGCTTGCAGTAGGTGCCGATCAGGGCGCCCCCTGCCAGCACCGAGGCGGCGTTGAAGCGAAGCGGCGTCGCAGTGGACTTGGTCCTAACATCGCCGCGATCACCGAACTGATGCGGATGTCCCACCAGCACATGCAAGCCCGTGCACGCGGCAAGTTCACGCGCCATGCCCGCGAGCGCCTCGACGCAGGCCTGCATGAAGGCCGGGCGCAGCAACAGGTCCTCCGGCGGGTAGCCGGTCAGCGCGAGTTCAGGGGCGACAACGAGCGAGGCACCTTGCGCGTGCGCACGCTGCGCGGCCTCGATGATCTTGCGGGCGTTGCCCGCCAGGTCGCCCACCGTGGCGTTGATCTGGGCCAGCGCGACTTTCAACATCCCTGCTGTGGAGTGCATTGAGTTGCAGTCGAACGATTATGTCATTCGCCTGCACGATGACCCGCTGTCGCTCGACGCGAGCGCGTGGAACCGGCTGCTCGATGCACAGGACGCACCCACGCCCTTCATGCGCCACGAGTACCTGGCCGCGCTGCACGCGTCGGGCAGCGCGGTGCCCGGCAGCGGCTGGGCGCCGCAGTGGCTCACAGTCGAACGCGGCGGCACGCTGCAGGGCGCAGCCGCGCTGTACCTGAAGTCGCACTCCTACGGCGAGTACGTGTTCGACTGGGCCTGGGCCGACGCCTACCAGCGCCATGGCCTGCCCTACTACCCCAAGCTGCTTGGTGCCGTGCCGTTCACGCCGGTGCCCGGCTCGCGCCTGCTGGCGCGCGACGACGCCGCGCGCGATGCGCTGCTGCTCGGCCTGCGCGGCTTCGCCCAGCGCGCCGGGCTGTCGTCGGCGCACCTGATCTTCCTGTCCGACGCCGACCGCGCCGCCTGCGAGCGCGCCGGCTGGATGCTGCGCGAGAACGTGCAGTTCCACTGGACCCAGCGCGCGCCGCAGCCGTATGCCGACTTCGAGGACTTGCGCAGCGGCCTGCAGCGCGAGAAGCGCAAGAAGATCGCGCAGGAGCGGCGGCGTGTCGCCGAGGCGGGTGTGTCCTTCGAAGTGCACCAGGGCGCAGCGATCGACGAGTGGCTGTGGGACTTCTTCTACCGCTGCTACACGCTGACCTACCGCGCCCACCATTCGACGCCGTACCTGACGCGCGCCTTCTTTTCGGCGATGGCGCGCACGATGCCCGAGCATTGGTTGATGTTCGTTGCCTCACGCGGCGGCCAGCGCATCGCCGCCTCGCTGATTGCCCTCGACCCCGAACGCCAAGTGGCCTACGGCCGCTACTGGGGCGCCGTCGAGCATGTGCCCTGCCTGCACTTCGAAGCCTGCTACTACCAGCCGCTGGCCTGGTGCATCGCCAACGGATACCAGCGCTTCGAAGGCGGTGCGCAGGGGGAGCACAAGATGGCGCGTGGCCTGCTGCCCGTGCGCACCTGGTCAGCCCACTGGCTGGCCGATGCGCGCTTCGCCTCGGCGGTGGAGGACTTCCTGGCGCGCGAGGGCGCGGGCGTCGAGGCCTACCTCGACGAACTGAACGAGCGCAACCCGTTCAGGACTCAGGCCTTGCCGTAGCGCGCCAGCCCGTCGGTGATCTCCTGCTTCGCCGCCTGCGGGCCGTCCCAGCCGATCACCTTGACCCATTTGCCGGGCTCGAGATCCTTGTAGTGCTCGAAGAAGTGCTGGATCGCGTTCAGCCGCATCGGGTTGATGTCTTCGGCCTTCTTCCAATGCGAGTAGATCGGCAGCACCTTGTCGATCGGCACCGCCAGCAGCTTGGCGTCACCGCCCGCCTCGTCGTCCATCTTCAATACGCCCAGGGGCCGGCAGGTCACCACCACGCCGGGGGTCAGCGGGTACGGGGTGATCACGAGCACGTCCACCGGGTCGCCGTCGTCGGCCAAGGTGCGCGGCACATAGCCGTAGTTGCACGGGTAGTGCATCGCGGTCGTCATGAAGCGGTCGACGAAGATCGCGCCGCTGGCCTTGTCGACCTCGTACTTGATCGGGTCGGCGTTCATCGGGATCTCGATGATCACGTTGAACTCATCGGGCGCCTTGGCGCCGGGCGTCACGTTGTGCAGGCTCATGGTGCGTCGCGGTCCGCTTCTGGTTCAGGGAATACCCGGATTCTAGAGTGCGAGGCTTGCGCGAAGCCGACGCGCCGCGACACGGGGAAAGCCACGGCAGGGCCACGCGCGCGCGTCGCGTAGCATCGCGGGCGGTTCCGGGACCACCGGGCAACCCTAGAACGAAGCGAACCCCCTCCTAGGAGCAACCTTCATGACAACGACGATGGCGCTGTACGTGGCGCTGGCCTGCGGCCTTGCCGCAGTGGTGTATGGCTTCATCCAGCGCAGCTGGATCCTGAAGCAGGACGCGGGCAACGCCCGCATGCAGGAGATCGCCGGTGCCGTGCAGCAAGGTGCCGCGGCCTACCTGGCCCGCCAGTACAAGACGATCGCCATCGTCGGCGTGGTGCTGGCGATCCTGATTGCCGTCTTCCTCGACAGCACCACCGCCTCGGGCTTCGTGCTCGGCGCCGTGCTGTCGGGCGCCTGCGGCTTCATCGGCATGAATGTCTCGGTACGCGCCAACGTGCGCACCGCGCAGGCGGCCACCAAGGGCATCGGCCCGGCACTCGACGTCGCGTTCAAGGGCGGCGCCATCACCGGCATGCTGGTGGTGGGCCTGGGCCTGCTGGGCGTGGGCATCTTCTTCTGGTTCATCACCAGCAACGGCCAGATGACGCCCGACAAGACCCTGGCCACGGTACTGAAGCCGATGCTCGGCTTTGCGTTCGGCGCGTCGCTGATCTCGATCTTCGCGCGGCTGGGCGGCGGCATCTTCACCAAGGGCGCCGACGTCGGCGCCGACCTGGTGGGCAAGGTCGAGGCCGGCATTCCGGAAGACGACCCACGCAACCCGGCCGTGATCGCGGACAACGTGGGCGACAACGTCGGCGACTGCGCCGGCATGGCGGCCGACCTGTTCGAGACCTACGCGGTGACCTTGATCGCGACGATGGCGCTTGGCGCGCTGGTGGTCGGCACCGCGCCGATGGCCGCCGTGATGTATCCGCTGGTGCTGGGCGGGGTGTCGATCATCGCGTCCATCATCGGCTGCAGCTTCGTCAAGGCCAGCCCCGGCATGAAGAACGTCATGCCGGCGCTCTACAAGGGCCTGGCCGTCTCGGGCGTGCTGTCGCTGATCGCCTTCTGGTTCGTCACCGTCGCGGTGATGCCCGCCGACGCGCTCGGCGCCGGCACGCACATCAAGCTGTTCGGCGCCTGCGCCGTCGGCCTGGTGCTGACCGCCGCGATGGTGTGGATCACGGAGTTCTACACCGGCACGCAGTACTCGCCGGTGCAGCACATCGCGCAGGCCTCGACCACCGGCCACGGCACCAACATCATTGCCGGCCTGGGCGTGTCGATGCGCTCGACCGCCTGGCCGGTGATCTTCGTGTGCATCGCGATCCTGGTGTCGTACAACCTGGCGGGCCTGTACGGCATCGCGGTAGCCGCCACCTCGATGCTGAGCATGGCCGGCATCGTGGTCGCGCTCGACGCCTACGGCCCGATCACCGACAACGCCGGCGGCATCGCCGAGATGGCGGAACTGCCCAAGAGCGTGCGCGACGTGACCGACCCGCTCGACGCGGTGGGCAACACCACCAAGGCCGTGACCAAGGGCTACGCGATCGGCTCCGCCGGCCTGGCCGCGCTGGTGCTGTTCGCCGACTACACGCACTCCCTGGAAGGGCGTGGCCTGTCCGTGAGCTTCGACCTGAGCGACCCCAAGGTCATCGTCGGCCTGTTCATCGGCGGCCTGATCCCCTACCTCTTCGGCGCGATGGCGATGGAGGCGGTCGGCCGCGCTGCGGGCTCGGTGGTGGTCGAGGTGCGCCGCCAGTTCAAGGAGATCAAGGGCATCATGGAAGGCACCGCCAAGCCCGAGTACGGCACGGCGGTCGACATGCTGACCAAGGCGGCCATCAAGGAAATGATGATCCCGTCGCTGCTTCCGGTGATCGTGCCGGTGGTGGTCGGCCTGGTGCTCGGCCCGGCCGCGCTTGGCGGCCTGTTGATGGGCACCATCGTGACCGGCCTGTTCGTCGCGATCTCGATGTGCACCGGCGGCGGCGCCTGGGACAACGCCAAGAAGTACATCGAGGACGGCCACCACGGCGGCAAGGGCAGCGAGGCCCACAAGGCCGCCGTGACCGGCGACACCGTGGGCGACCCCTACAAGGACACCGCCGGCCCGGCCGTCAACCCGCTGATCAAGATCATCAACATCGTCGCGCTGCTGATCGTGCCGCTGCTGCCCGCGGGCGCGGCGGCCGACAAGGCGCATGCCGCACCGGCCGCCGCGGTGGCTGCGCCGGCCCCCGCGCCGGCAGCGTCGAAGTGATGCGCTGAGCGGCGCTCCCACTCATCGCAAGCCCGGGCCACGCGCCCGGGCTTTTTTCTTTAGGCTCGGTGCAGCCGAGGAGACTCCATGACGACGCTCCGCTTGAACCCGCTCGACGCCTCGTGGCTGTACACCGAGTCGCGCGAGACGCCGATGCACGTCGGCGCGCTGATGCCCTTTCGCCTGCCCGACGGGGCGCCGCCCGACCTGCTGCGGCGCTGGATGGCCGACTTCCGCCAGCACCGCAAGTTCGCGCCGCCATGGAACCGGCGCCTGAAGTCGCACCTGTTGCTGAAGAGCCCGGTGCACTACTGGGTCGAAGACGACGACATCGATCTCGAAGCGCACCTGCGCCACACGGCCCTGCCCCACCCCGGTGGCGAACGCGAACTCGGCGAGCTGATCGCGCGCCTGCACAGCCAGCCGCTGGACCTGTCGCGCCCGCCCTGGGAGTGCACGCTGATCGAGGGCCTGGAAGGTGGGCGCTTCGCGATGTACATCAAGATGCACCACTCGCTGATCGACGGCGTGTCGGGCGTCAAGCTGCTGCAGCGCGTGCTCGCCACCGACCCGGCGAAGAGCCTGGACAGTCCACCGTTCTGGGCCGTCGGCGCCGGCCCGCGCCGGCCCGAACGCGACACCGAGGCCCCGAGCGTCAGCAACGTGCTGGCGGGCGTGATGGCGGCCCTGCGCGGCCAGGCCGGCACCGTGCCGCAGCTGCTGCTGGCCTTCGGCAAGATGCTGCGCCTGACGAAGGATGTCGACGAGGACTTGCGCATCCCCTTCGGCGCACCCGGCGCCACGATCAACGGCCGCGTGCGCTCGAAACGCCGCTTCGCGACGCAGCAGTTCGCGCTCGAGCGCTTGAAGGCGCTGGCCACGGCGGCCGGCTGCACGATCAACGACCTGGTGCTGGCGACCTGCGGTGGCGCGCTGCGCCGCTTCCTCGACGACAGCGGTGACCTGCCCGAGGCGGCGCTGACCGCCGGCATCCCGGTGTCGGTGCGCCCGAAGGACGACGAGGGCACCGGCAATGCGATCACCTTCATCATCGCCACGCTCGGCACCGACATCGCCGACCCGCTGGAGCGCCTGGCCGCGGTGCGCGCTTCGGTGCAGGCCGCCAAGGCCCATGTGCAGAGCCTGCCGCGCGCGGCGATGACGCAGTACACCATCGCGCTGATGGGGCCGACGATCCTCGCCCTGCTCACCGGTCTGGGCGGACGCACGCGGCCGGTCTTCAACATCACCATCAGCAACGTGCCCGGGCCGGACAAGCCGCTGTACTTCCGCGGCGCCGAGCTGCTGGGCACCTATCCGGTGTCGATCGTCACCCATGGCCAGGCGCTGAACATCACCTGCCACAGCTATGCCGGCCACATGGCCTTCGGCTTCACCGGCTGCCACGCCACGCTGCCGCACCTGCAACGCATCGCCGTGTACACCGGCGAGGCCTTCGAGGAACTGGAGCGCCTGATCCTCGCGCCGGCCAAACCCAAACCGAAGGCGAAAAGAAAAACGGCCCCTCGAAAGAGGAGCCGTTGATCAGCAAATGCTGGGGTGGCTGATGGGACTCGAACCCACGACGACCAGAATCACAATCTGGGACTCTACCAACTGAGCTACAGCCACCGTCGAGAGGGCGCGATTATAGCGAGCGGCCTTACGACATGCATCAGTTGGACACCGGAGCCGAAGCCGCGCCCGCCACGGCCGCCGCGTCCACGCTGGCCTTGAAGCGCCGCTCGAGCGCCTTGTAGTAAGCCTGCGCCTCGGCGGCCGCCCAGGCCTGCGACACGCGCGGCAGCAGCTGCACCATCTCGGTCGACCCGGCCAGCGGCGGCTTGACCGCCGCCACACGCGCCAGCGCGTAGCCGGCGTTGCCAAGGTCCACCCCCACCCACTGCGGCAGCTTGCTCGCGTCGGCGCGCAGCACCGCATCGACCACCTCGCGCGGCTGGCCCTGCGGGTTGCCGCGCGACAGCGTCACCAACGGCGGCAGGCCGGCCGTGCTGTCGGCCTTCTGCAGTTCAGTCAGGCGCGTCAGGCCGGCCTTGCGCGCCTTGGCAGCCGCCTGCTCGGCGATCACGCGCTCGCGTACCTGGGCCTGCACCTCGGCCAGCGGCTGCACACGCGAGGGCAGATGCTCGACCACACGTGCGGCCGCGAGCTGGTTGGTGCCGACCTCGACCGCCTCGGTGTTGAGCTTGTTCTTCAGCGTGTCACTCGCGAACACCGCTTCGAGCAGCTTGGCCGATGCCAGCGGCCCCGTGGCCCCAGGCGCCGGCACGCGCTGCACCGTAGCCGTCTGCACCGTGAGCTTGAGCTTGCCGGCCGCGGGCGCCAGGCTGTCGCTCTGGGCGTTGACGATGTTGCCGAACTGCTCGGCCGCGGTCGCGAACTCCTTGGCCGCCAGCTGCTTCTTCAGCTCGGCTTCGATCTCGCCGCGCACCGCCTCGAACGGCTTCTTCTGGCCGCCGCGCACCGCGTCGAGCTTGATCACGTGGTAGCCGAACTCGCTCTCGACCAGGTTGCTGATCTCGCCGACCTTCATCGCGAAGATCGCATCCTCCATCGACCTGGCGGCGAAGGCGCCTTTGCCTTTCAAGCTGAACCCGAGGTCTCCGCCCTGCGGCGCCGACAGCGTGTCTTCGGAGCTCTTCCTCGCCAGTTCGGCAAAGGCCGCCGGGTTCTTGCGCGCCTGCTCGAGCAGTTGCTCGGCCTTCGTCTTGGCCTTGGCACGCTGATCGGAGGGTGCATCCTTCGGCGCCGTCACCAGGATGTGGCTGGCCTGGCGTTCCTCGGCGACGGTGAAGCGGGGCCCGTTGGCTTCGTAGAACTCGCGCAGGCTGCTTTCAGGTGCGACCACGCCCGCCTCGAGTGCCTTGGCATCCAGCACCACGTACTCGATGCGCGCCTGCTCGGTGGTGCGGAACTCGTTCTCGTGCGCCTTGTGATACGCCGCGAGTTCGGCCTCGGTCGGCACCAGCCCGGCCATCTGCTCCTTGCTGTCGAAGCGCAGCACCTGCACCTCGCGCTGCTGCAGCAACGCGTCGAGCGCGATGCGGCCGGCCGCGCCGGCCGGCAGGCCGGTGTCGGCGATGCCGGCCGTCACCTGGCGCAGCGAGATCTCCTGACGCAGCGCGGCCTCGAAGCTCTCGGTGCTGCGCCCCTGCGACTCGACCATTACCTTGTAAGCGGCGACGTCGAAGCTGCCGTCCGGCCGCTTCAGCGCCGCCAGCTGCGGGATGCTCGTCAGCTCGCGCATCAGGCGTTCGTCGCTCGCCGACAGGTGCGCGCGCGCGGCGGCCGCGAACAACACGCGGTCTCGCACCAGCTGGTCGAGCGTCTCGCGCCGCACCTCGGGCGCATCGAAGAACTTGGGGTCCAGGCCCGGCATGCGCGCGCGCGCCTGTTCGATCTGGCGCCGGTGCTCGGCATCCCACTCCGCCCGGGTCACCTTCTGCCCGTCCACCTTGGCGACCGCGTCGTTGGCCGTGTCTCCGATGCGGTCATACCCCTGGATCCCGACCACGATGAACGACAGGATGACGAGTGGTACGAAGAGCCAGAAGAACTTCTTGGTGTGCGCGCGAACGAACTCGAACATGAGGCAGGACCTTTGCGGAACGCGGATCGCCCAAAAGGACCGCGGCCGCTCGAAGCGGCCGCATCATCCTGGGCGCAGCATTCTAGCCGAGCCGGTCTACGATCTGGTGGGTGCTGACGGTCTCGAACCGCCGACCTACGCCTTGTAAGGGCGCCGCTCTACCAACTGAGCTAAGCACCCGGTGTTCCGGGCCGGGAGGTCCGGCTCAGAGCGCGTCCTTCAAGGCCTTGCCGGGACGGAACTTCGGCACCTTGGCGGCCTTGATCTTGATCGCGGCACCGGTGCGCGGATTGCGTCCCGCGCGCGCGGCCCGCTTGCTGACCGCGAAGGTGCCGAATCCGACCAGCGACACGCTGTTGCCCTTCTTCAGCGTGCCCTTCACGCCACCGATGAAGGCCTCCAGGGCCCGCGTCGCCGCGGCCTTGGAGATGTCGGCCTGTTTGGCGATGTGGTCGATCATTTCCGTCTTGTTCACGTGGAGGTCCCCTCAGTCGTCTTGCGGTGGCGCCGTGGCGCTGGTTCTTGGCGGCGGGTGGCGGCGCGTGTACTGCTGCGCTCGGCCGGGCAGATTCATTACAGCCGTGCCGCCCCTGCACTGTCAAGGCGGCACACCCGATCCGGGAGCGACATTCTAGGCGCGTGCGAAGCTCTTTAACCTAGACCTGGGTCAAGACCTCGGCCACCGCCCGACCGACCTCGCCGGTGCGTGCGTTGCCGCCCACATCGGGCGTGCGCGGCGCACCGGATGCGGGATCGAGTACCGTTTCGATCGCCCGGATGATTGCGTCGTGAGCGTCGCGATGGCCGAGAAAGTCGAGCATCATCGCGGCCGACCAGATCTGGCCGATCGGGTTGGCGATGGCCTTGCCGGAGATGTCCGGCGCCGAGCCGTGCACCGGTTCGAACACGCTCGGCCACTCGCGCGTCGGGTTCATGTTCACCGACGGCGCGATGCCGATGGTGCCGGTGCACGCCGGCCCCAGATCGGACAGGATGTCGCCGAACAGGTTGCTCGCCACCACCACGTCGAACTGCTGCGGGCGCTGCACGAAGAGCGCGGTCAAGATGTCGATGTGGAAGCGGTCGGTGGTCACGCCCGGATACGCCTTCGACATCTCTGCCACACGTTCGTCCCAGTACGGCATCGTGATCGAGATGCCGTTGCTCTTGGTGGCCGAGGTCAGCTTGCGGCGCGGGCGCGTCATTGCCAGCTCGAAGGCGAATTTCAGCACCCGGTCGACGCCGGTGCGCGACATCACCGTCTCCTGGATCACGAACTCGCGCGGCGTGCCCTCGAACATGCGCCCGCCGATCGACGAATACTCGCCCTCGGTGTTCTCGCGCACGATCATCATGTCGATGTCGCCGGGCTTGAGCGGCTGGCCCTGGCGGTCCACCAGCGGCGAACGGATGCCCGGCATCAGGCGCGCCGGTCGCAGATTGACGTACAGGTCGAACTCGCGCCGAAACTTGATCAGTGAACCCCACAGCGACACGTGGTCGGGCACCGTGGCCGGCCAGCCGACCGCACCGAACAGGATGGCGTCGAACGTCGCCAGCGTGTCCTTCCAGTCGTCCGGCATCATCTTGCCGTGGCGTGCGTAGTAGTCGCAGCTCGCAAAGTCGAACTGCTGCGTCTCGATCTGGATGCCGAAGCGGCGCGCCGCGGCCTCGAGCACGCGCACACCCTCGGGCATGACTTCCTTGCCGATGCCGTCGCCCGGGATCACGGCGATACGGTGCTTGCTCATGGTGTGTCTCCGAAGAAGCGATGGGTTTCGTCGAGCAGCGACGCCGGCAGCTCCTCGGCGATGTAGTGACCGCAGGGCAAGGCCCGGCCGCTCACATTCTCAGCCGCGGCGCGCCACAGGGCCATCACGTCGAAGCAGCGTTCGACCACGCCCTGCGCGCCCCACAGCACACGCAGCGGCTGCATCACGCGCTGTCCCGCCACGCGGTCGGCACGGTCGTGCTCGAGGTCGATCGTGGCCGACGCGCGGTAGTCCTCGCACACGGCCGCGGCACTGCCGGGGATCGCCAGGCAGCGCTCGTACTCGGCCAGCGCCTCGGGCGCGAACGGGCCCAGGCCGGCGAAGCGCGAACCCATGCCTTCGCGCACCCATGCCGCAGGGTCGGCCTCGATCGCCCGCTCGGGCGTCGGTGCGGGCTGGATCAGGAAGAACCAGTGCCAGTACGAACGCGCGAAGTCCTCGGTCGTGCCCTCGTACATCGCCAGCGTCGGTGCGATGTCGAGCAGCATCAGCCGCGTCACCGCATCCCGGTGGTCGAGCGCGAGCCGGTGTGCGACCCGCGCGCCGCGGTCGTGCGCCAGGACCGCGAAGCGTGCATGACCAAGGTGGCGCATCACGGCCAGCGCGTCGGCGGCCATCGCTCGCTTGCTGTAGAGAGCGTGGTCGGCGCTGGCCGGCGGCCGCGACGAATCGCCGCGGCCGCGCAGGTCCATCAGCACGACGCTGTGGCGCTCGGCCAGCGCCGGCGCGACGCGATGCCACATCGCGTGTGTCTGCGGATGGCCGTGCAGCAGCAGCAGCGGCGGGCCCGAACCAGCGCGGCGCACACGCAGCCGTACGCCCTCGTGCGCCACGTCCTGGGTTTCGAAGCCTTCGAACACGGTGGCGATTATCCGCCGCGCACCACCAGCGACACTCCCACCGCGGTGACCGCAATGCCAGCCAACACCTGCGCCGACAGCACCTCGCCGAACAGCAGCCAGGCCAGCACCGCCGTGCACGGCGGCACCAGGTAGAGCAGGCTCGTCACCTTGGCCGCCGCGCCGCGCTGGATCAGCAGGTAGAGCATCGAGCTGCCGCCCAGCGTCAGCACCAGAACCGACCAGGCCATCGCGCCGACCAGCTCCGGGTGCATCTGCCAGGCACCGGCCTCGATCCAGGCCAGCGGCGCGGTCACCAGGAGCGCCGCCGCGAGCTGTACCGCGTTGGCGCTGCGCACATCGCAGGGCTGAACGAAGCGCTTCTGGTACAGCGTGCCGGCCGTGATCGACAGCAGCGCGAACGCCGCCAGCGCGAAGTTGGCGGCCGTCACCTCGCCGGCGCCGAGCTTGTGGCCGACCACCAGCAGCAGGCCGCCAAAGCCGAGCAGCAGGCCGAGCCACTGGCGCGCGGCGATCGCATGCGCGCCGCCCGTGGCCGACAGCCACAGCGCCGTCAGCACCGGCTGCAGGCCGACGATCAACGCCACGGTGCCGGCCCCCAGCCCGAGCTTGACGGCCGCCCACACGCCACCCAGGTAGCCGGCATGCATCAGCACCCCGCTGACCGCCAGATGCCCCCACTGCGCACGGCCCACCGGCCAGGCGGCGCGGACGAGTGCGATCCAGGCGCCGAAGGCCAGCACCGACAGGGCATAACGCAGCGTCAGGAAGCCGAGCGGTGGCGCGTGCGGCATGCCGTAGCGCGCGACGACGAAGCCGGTGCTCCAGATCAGCACGAAGATCGCCGGCATGGCGCCCAGCAGCGCGTCGCGCTGCACCTCGGCGGGCGCGTGATTCATCGCGCCTTGGCTCGGATCTCCGGCAGCGCCTTCTGCAGGTAGTAGACCATCGACCACACGGTCAGCACCGCGGCCATCCAGATCAGGCCGGTGCCCCACAGGTGCGTGTCGATGATGCCGAACAGCGCGCCGTCGAACAGCAGGAACGGGATCGCGACCATCTGCACCGCCGTCTTGACCTTGCCGAGCATGTGCACCGCGACGCTGCGTGAAGCGCCGATCTGGGCCATCCACTCGCGCAGTGCCGAGATCGCGATCTCGCGCCCGACGATGACCAGCGCCACCAACGCATCCACCCGTCCCAGTTTCAGCAGCACGAGCAGCGCCGCGCAGATGAGGATCTTGTCGGCCACGGGGTCGAGGAAAGCGCCGAAGGCCGACGTCTGGTTGAGCTTGCGCGCCAGGTAGCCGTCGAGCCAGTCGGTCAGCGCGAACAGCACGAACATCGCGGTGGCTGCGATGTTCTGCGTGCGCAGGCTCAGGTCCAGGTAGTAGACACCGATGATCAGCGGGATCGCGACGATGCGAGCCCAGGTCAACAGCGTCGGCAGGTTGAAGAACATGGGCCCCATCCTAGCCGCTGTCGGTGGCATGGCGGGTGCCTCGGGGTTACTGGTCGAGTGAGCGCGGCTTGAAGCGTCGGTCGTCGCGGAACAGGAAAGCCTCGCTGAAGCGCCACGGCTTGGGCAGGTGCGAGACGTCGCCGAAGGGCGCCGCACGGCGTACCGCATCGACCGCGAGCTGCACCGTGTCGCCGGCCTGGCTCGGATGCCGCTGCACCTGCACGCGGCGCACGCTGCCGTCGCCGTTGAGCTCGACCTCGAGCACCGGGATCGCCAGCAGCGGTTCGGGCACAGGCCCGGTGTAGGTGCCGTTCGGGTTGGCCGCCACGAGGCGGCGCCCGACCTGGACCTTGTAGTCGTCCCAGGCGCGTGCGCTGGGGGGACTCGAGGGCGACACCCCGGGAATGCGCGGCATCGAGCATGCCGTGAGCAGGCCCGCGGCAGCAAGCGTCAGGGCGCCATGGCGAAGGTCAGTGAAGGGCACGGTAGATCTCCTCGGCCAAAGGTCTGGAGATGCCGTCGACGCTGGCCAAGTCGTCGACGCTCGCATGGCTGACGCCGCGCACACCGCCGAAGCGCTGCAGCAGGCGCGCACGCTTCTTGGGTCCGACGCCGGGAATGTCCTCGAGCTTGCTGCCGCCGGTGCGCACGCTGGCGCGCCGCGAGCGCATGCCGGTGATCGCGAAGCGGTGCGCCTCGTCGCGGATCTGGGCCACCAGCATCAGCGCGGCCGAATCGGGCGGCAGCGCCACCTTGTCGCGCCCGTCGGCAAACACCAGCTCCTCGAGGCCGACCTTGCGGCCCTCGCCTTTCTCGACGCCGACGATCAGCGACAGGTCCAGCCCCAGCTCGGCGAACACCTCGCGCGCCATCGCCACCTGGCCACGCCCACCGTCGACGAACACCAGGTCCGGCGTACGCACCTTGTCGCCGCCGCTGGCCAGCGCCTCGGCCAGCTTGGCGTAGCGGCGCGTCAGCACCTGGCGCATCGCGGCGTAGTCGTCGCCGCCGGTGATGCCGTCGATGTTGAAGCGTCGGTATTGAGCACTCTGCATCTGGTGGTTCTCGAACACCACGCAGCTTGCCTGCGTGGCCTCGCCCGCGGTATGGCTGATGTCGAAACATTCGATGCGCAGCGTATCGAGGTCGGCCGCATCCAGGTTCAGCGCTTCGGCCAGCGCCCGCGTGCGTTCGCGCTGCGAGCCCTCTTCGGCCAGCAGGCGCGCCAGTGCCAGGTCGGCGCCATGGGCGGCCATCTCGAGCCAGATGCGGCGCTGCTCGCGCGGCTGGTGCTGAGCCGCAACCTTCACGCCGCTGTGCTCGGCCAGGGCCTCGAGCAGCGCAGGGTCGACCGCATGGCTGGTGACCAGCTGCGGCGGAACGAAGCCGTCGAGGTAGTGCTGGGCGATGAAGGCCTCAAGCACGGCCACATCGGGTTCCACCCCTTCGGCCCATTGCGCCGCGTCCTCCACGTGGGCCGGGAAGTAGGCGCGGTCGCCGAGGTGGCGGCCACCGCGCACCATCGCCAGGTTGACGCAGGCGCGGCCACCCTTGACGCGCACCGCGAGGATGTCCACGTCCTTGCCCAATGCACCTTGGGCCGCGAGGCTGCTCTCGTCCACCGACTGCTGGTGCAGCACGCGCGACAGCGAGCCGATCTGGTCGCGCACTGCCGCCGCCTGCTCGTACTCCAGCGCCTCGGCATGGCCCATCATGCGCTGCTGCAGATCGTCGAGCACTTCCTCGGTCTCGCCGCGCAGGAAGCGCTCCGTATCGGCCACGTCACGCGCGTAGGCGTCCGCGTTGACCAGGCCCACGCAAGGGCCTGAACAGCGCCGGATCTGGTACAGCAGGCAGGGCCGCGAGCGGTTCGCGAACACGGTGTCCTCGCAGGTGCGTAGGCGAAACACCTTCTGGATCAGCTGGATCGACTCCTTCACCGCCCAGGCGCTCGGATAGGGCCCGAAGTAGCGGTGCTTCTTGTCGACCGCGCCGCGGTAGTAGGCGACGCGCGGGAAGCTGCCGCTGACGAGCTTCAGGTACGGGTAGCTCTTGTCGTCGCGAAACAGGATGTTGAACTTCGGGTTCAACGCCTTGATCAGGTTGTTTTCGAGCAGCAGGGCCTCGGCCTCGCTGCGCACCACCGTGGTCTCCAGGCGCGCGATGCGGTCGACCATCAGGCCGATGCGCGTGCCGCCATGGTCCTTCTGGAAGTAGCTCGAGACGCGCTTCTTCAGGCTGCGCGCCTTGCCGACGTACAGCACGGCGCCATTCGCATCGAAGAAACGGTACACGCCGGGCCGCTGCGACAGCGCGGCCACTTCGGCCAGCAGGCGTTCGCGGGGGACGTCGGGTTCGCTCATCGCGGCGGATTATCGGTGTCGATAATGGCCGCATGCTGTGGGACATCTTCTGCCGCGTCATCGACAACCACGGCGACCTCGGGGTCTGCTGGCGCCTGTCGGCCGACCTCGCGTCGCGCGGCGAAACGGTGCGCCTGTGGGTCGACGACCCGTTGGCCCTGGCCTGGATGGCGCCCTCGGGCGTGCGCGGCGTCAGCGTCGTGCGCTGGGTCGAACCGCTGCCCGATGTCGAACCCGGCGACGTGGTGGTCGAGGCCTTCGGCTGCGAGTTGCCGCCGCGCTTCGTCGAGCGCATCGCGGCCCGGCAACCGGTCTGGATCAACCTCGAGTACCTGAGTGCCGAGGACTATGTCGAGCGCAGCCACGGCCTGCCATCGCCGCGGACGCAGGGCGTCACCTGGTTCTTCTACCCCGGCTTCACGCCGGCCACGGGCGGCCTGCTGCGCGAGCCGCACACGCTTGCCGCCGGCAGCGACCCGCCATGGCATGCGCTGGACGTGGCGCCCCTGCGCGACGAATGCTGCGTCAGCCTGTTCGCGTATGCCGACGCCCCCTTCGACGCCCTGTTCGACCGCCTCGGCGACCGCCCCACGCTGTTGCTGCTCGCTGCCGGTGCCAGCCAGGCGCCGGCGCTGCAGGCACTGCAGGGCCGGCCGCAACGCCACCTGCGCGCCCACGCCCTGCCCTGGCTCACGCAGCGCGACTACGACCGCCTGTTGTTCGCCTGCGACCTGAACTTCGCACGCGGCGAGGACTCGATCGTGCGCGCGATGTGGGCCGGCTCGCCCTTCGTCTGGCACATCTACCGCCAGGGCGACGGGGTGCACGAGCGCAAGCTCGCCGCGCTGCTGGGCCGCATGGGCGCGCCCGGCTCGGTACATGCCCTGTGGCGCGCCTGGAACCGCCTCGGCGACTGGCCCGACACCCTGCCCGACATGGCGGCCTGGCGCGAAGCCAGTCAGCAGTGGCGTACGCGCCTGCTGGCGCAGGCCGACCTGACGACCCAACTGCTTCAATTTGTCGCAGCGAAACGGTAGAATCGCGGGCTTCGCGCCGCCGGGCACCGTCCCGTGGCGCCCCGATTCCCATTACCAGATTCCAGCCATGAAACTCGCCCAGGAAATCCGCGCCGGCAACGTGATCATGCAGGGCAAGGACCCGATGGTCGTCCTGAAGACCGAATACAGCCGCGGCGGCCGCAACGCCGCCACCGTGCGCATCAAGATGAAGAACCTGCTCAACGGCGGCGGCGCCGAAGTGGTGTTCAAGGCCGACGACAAGATGGAGCCCATCGTCCTCGACAAGAAGGACTGCACCTACACCTACTTCGCCGATCCGATGTACGTGTTCATGGACGGCGAGTACAACCAGTTCGAGGTCGAGGCCGAGAACATGGGCGACGCGATCCAGTACCTCGAGGACAACATGGCCGTTGAGGTGGTGTTCTACGACGGCAAGGCAATCTCGGTCGAGCTGCCCACCACGGTCGTGCGCGAGATCGAGACCGAGCCCGCCGTCAAGGGCGACACCTCGGGCAAGGTCATGAAGCCAGCCAAGCTCGTCGGCACCGGCTTCGAGATCGCCGTGCCGCTGTTCGTCGAGAACGGCGACAAGATCGAAATCGACACCCGCACGCACGAGTACAAGAAGCGCGTCTGACGCGGTTGCTCGATTGACGCAGGGGCGCCTTGGGGCGCCCTTTGTACTTCTTGGAGTTGCAGCGCGTCGCGGCAGGCGGTGCCCGGCGGGGACTCCCACTGACGCGGTTGACCCTGCGGGTCAACTCCGCTGCGGTGCTCAGGCTTGGGGTCGCGCCGAACAACTCGCGGCGCTCACTTCGTTCGCTCTGCTCAGACACGTTCGGCGGGTCAGTTCACGAAGCGCGCGGGTACGCGCGCCGACCCCAAGCCCTGCGCTCGTCGCCGCTCCGCAGATCGCCCCCGCCGGGCACCGCCTGCCGCGACGCGAGGCACCGCTCGCTGTGTTCCACCGAACACCACGCCTTTGCCGCACCGGTGCGCCGACTCAGAAGAAGTAGGCCGCGACAAACACGCCGACCATCACGAACACCAGCGCCAGCTTCACCGCCGTGCCGATCATCATGCCGAGCCAGGTCGCCACGCCCACCGTCAACGCACGCTGACCGTTCGCAGTGACCGTGGCTCCCGGCTGGTGGCGCAGCGCCCACCACTCACCAGCCATCGCCCCCAGCAGCGGCATGAACAGCAGGCCGACGAACCCGGTGAAGATGCCGGCCACCGTGCCCACCGCCGCACCGGCGAGAGCCCAGCCACTGGCGCGCACGCGCTGGGCGCCCATCAGCGCGGCCACGTAGTCGGTGGCCCAGGCCAGCGCCGCGAGCACGGCGCACAGCACGACCACCCAGACGGGCACGCGCACAAAGTCGTCGAGCCAGGCACCCCACACGATGCCGGCGAGCACGAGCACGGTGCCGGGCAGCGCCGGCAGCACCGTGCCGGCGATACCCGTGACGATCAGCGTCGCGATGCCCAGCCACGCCAGCCAGGAAGGATCGAAGGACAAGGCAAACTCCCGTTCCGAAGGACCGACCCATGATGCCGGCGAAACCAAGCGCTTCAAGCACCGACTGACGATGAGTTTCGATTTCGACGCCGCGGTGCAAGCCCCGTTTCGCATGCAGCCGGGCCTGCGCCGCCTCGCGCCCGGTGCGCCGCAGCTCACGCCGCTGGCCCCGGGTTCGCGGCACCAGCGCGAGAAACTGGCCGTGCTGTCGGCCTATGCGAGCGCGGCCTTCGTGCGCGCGCCCGGCTTCGACGAGACCCCGGCCCTGCAGGCGCTGGCCGCACAGGCGGCGCGCGAGCATCCGCAGGCCTGGCAGTGGGACGGCGTCCGCGCCCGCGCCACGCAACTCGGTGTCGCCGTCAAAGGCGACGAGGTACAACAACTCGCGCAAGGCGTGTTCGGCCTCGGCGACGAGCTGTCGCGCTGCCTCGACGGCCTGCCCGCGGGCTGGCGCCTCGCGGGCCTGCTCGGCCTGGCCTTCGCCGAGGACTTCGCGATCGTCGACGGCGAGCGCGCCACGATCCCGTGGATCGCGGCCTGCCTGCCCTCGCACTGGGCGCCGGCCGACAAGGTCGGCCGGCACTTCGCCGAGGTGCATGGCCCGGTGGCCGACAACGCGCTGATCGTGCGCGCCAGCGAACACCTGACGCGGATGGTCTGCGGCCCCGAGCGCTGGGAGCGCTTCGTCTGGACCGTGTCGCGCCAGCCCCGACTCAACGCGCACCCGGCGATGGTGGACAGTTCACCTTGGGCGGCGGACGCCTTCGCCGACGCGACCGCGCCGCGCGCCTGGTTCCGCTGCGAGCGCCAGACCTTCATCCCGCTGCCCGCGTTGCAGCAGGCCGTGTTCACGATCGGTGTGGACAGCGTGCCGCTGGCGCAGGCCATCGACACGCCCGGGCGCGCGCGGCGCCTGCACGACGCGGTCGCGAGCATGAGCGACGCGGTGCTGGCCTACCGCAGCCTGCAGGCGGTGCGCGAGCCCCTGCTGGCCTGGTTGGCCGCACGCATGTGAAGACCGAGCCGATCGTCGCGGCCGAGATCGACTTCGCGAGCGACCCGGCCGCCCCGCGTTCCCCGGTCTTCGGTGACCTCTACCACCCGCGCGAAGGGGCGTTTGCGCAGGCGCGCGATGTCTTCCTGGCCGGCAATGGCCTGCCGGCGCGCTGGCAGCGGCGCCCGCGCTTCACGATCCTCGAGACCGGCTTCGGCCTCGGCCGCAACTTCCTCGCCACCTGGGCCGCCTGGCGCGACGATCCAACGCGCTGCGAACGCCTGCACTTCGTGTCGCTCGAGAAGCACCCGCCGACGCGCGAGGACCTGCAACGCGCGCTGGCCGGCGTGCCGTGGCCGGCTCTGGCGCGGCAGCTGACCGAGGCCTGGCCCGCGCTGACGCCGAATCTGCACCGGCTTCACTTCGAGTCCGGACGGGTGTGCCTGCTGCTCGGCCTGGGGGACGCGGCCACGCTCGCGCGCGAGCTGGTGGCCGAGGTCGATGCCTTCTTCCTCGACGGCTTCGCGCCGGCGCGCAATGCCCCCATGTGGTCG